>CAZSTY010000058.1:2016-7156 GCA_964609885.1 uncultured archaeon | reverse complement strand
TAGTCCTGTTCGTACGCGGCAAGAGCCAGAACTGTGCGTACTCCTAGTGTCACAAAGTTTTGTACGACAAAGTCTGCGTACTCAAAGACCCCCTTGCTCGTACTCGGCTGGTAGTCTCCCGTCAGAATCACAAGGTCATGCGGCTCGTCTGGCGCGGCGCGATACAGATAGAGCGAGGACTTCGGAATCTCCGAGATGCCGTCCCGCACCAGCACACGAGGGGGAAACTCGTCACTAAAGAACTGTAAGACCAGCTCTGCGTTGAGCTCGTGAACCAGTGTTTCGACTGCAATTCGACCCACGTTTGCAATGCCAGGAAGACCCACTACTGCTACAGGGTCCTTTAGAGTTCCCGGGTCCGGGTCGATAAACCTGCGAGTATGCATAACCAAGATTGCCCCCTTGAATCAAGTAATCGAACGCATATGGCAGTGTCGGTCACTGTCAGACACGGTAAAAAGACCGAGCGTTCTGCGAAGTCACACGAGCCACTTCCTCAGGCTCTATTTCCAGTACGTCAGCGAGTGTTTCACAACCGTATCGGATATTGGCGGGCTCGTTTCGTTCTCCTGTTGGAGAGAGATATGGGCCATCAGTCTCTAGCATGATCTGCTCCAGAGGCAGTATCTTGGCCGCATGTACTCGCCTGCGAGAACGCCCGAAGTTCGCAGGCAACGTGATGTACCATCCGTTGTCGCGCACCCGTTCCGCAACCTTAGAAGGTCCGTCAAAACAGTGCATGAGAACAGGGCCCTCAAAGTTCTGCTCCAAGATTGTGACCGCCTCGGCCTCTGCCTTTCGAGAGTGTATCACAATTGGCAGCCCCAAGTCCTCGGCGAGAGCGATGAAGTCCAGGAATAAGGGCTCCTGTGCCTTGCGACCAGCCGGGTCTTTCACCCAGTAGTAATCGAGCCCTACTTCTCCAATCGCAACCAGCTGTGAGACGTATTTTCGTGACAAAGAGATGATCTTGTCCGCATCCGCCCTTGTCAGTTGGGAAACCGATGTTCCAGCGGCGTGGAACACAATCCCCTTGTACTTCTCAACGATGCCCAAGGTGCGCCTAAAGGAGCCTGGCCCCACAGAGCATGATACCATGCCCTCAACGCCGGCCTCCAAGGCGCGCTTGATGACCTTATCGAGATCGTTCTTGTAGTGGGGCATGTCGAGGTGTGTGTGGGCATCGAATAGTCGCATGGCAATGCACCCTTGAGGAGAGATACGCGATTCCCTTTTTATTGCTCATCATATGACGATGGATGGGACTGAACAATGTCAGATGATGTGATGACACGACTACGAGAGAAGACCATGCAGATCGCCGCGCTGAATCAGCGAATCGAAACACTCCAAGTGCAGCTCAGTGGTAGCGTCAAGAGAGCAAACCAGCTGAATCAGCAGGTGCACGAGTTGGAGGAAGTGATAGAACAGAAGAACGCAGAGATTCAGAGCCTGAGAGACGAACTCAGACGCACGCAAGGTGCGCTCCAAGCAATGGGACAACATGTGCAGGACATGCGTTCAGACCAGCCTGTCGTAGGAGCTTCATCCGGATCCGCGCATGACTACTCGCAGCTGCAGACCGAACTCGACAAGGCCCGTGCTGACATCAGAGAACTCAAGGGTCGAATCGAGCGCCTCTCTGCTGCAGCGATGGATGTCGTCACGGGAAAGGAAGGGGCCGTTGACGCACTGAAGAAGGCTCTCATGGAGGCGGGTGACCCAAGATTCAGGATACTCGCTATAGTCTTGCAAAAGCGCAGAGCCAAGGTTGAAGATCTCGCTGCAATGCTTGTGGCCGATATCTCCGCGGTGAGGGAGGCCGTTGACAAGCTCCAAGCAGAGGGAGAGGTAGAGGTCGACCAGAATGAGGTCGTCATTCCTGCCAAGAAGTACCGCGAGGCGCAGGTCCCTGTCGAGAAATGGCAACACTCATCCCCAGAACAGATCTTTGACGAGCTTGAGAAGATCGTTGCCAGGGCCGAGGGTCACGAGAACGTTTCCAAGGCGCTTGAGGCCGCTGTCGACATACTTGAACAAAAGCTGGCTAGGGGAGGTGCGCTCATTTTTGAGATGCGTCGAACCGCCAACACGTGGCGTTCAAGTCAAGGAGATCTCGAAGACCTTCAATACAAGATAAGACGGTGGAAAGCGAGAGCGCAGGCTCTGGCCTAGTCTTCGTCAGAGCCCTTCTTTATTGCCTCGCGGACGTAGGCTCCAAAGTCCTTGGTTTCGCCATCCCGCTCTATCCGTATCCGCGGGCCCTCGCCCTTAATCTGGCGCTCCACATACCTGACATCGAGTTGGCTGAACATCTGACGAATGCCACGGTACACTATCAGGTAGAGGAGGACATCCTCGATTCTCTTGGCAACCGCCGGCTCTCTCTGCCGCAGACCCTCCAAGTATGACGCCGCATCGGGTGCCAGAAACCTCTTGAGAAGTTTGGCACGTTCGGTACTGACTTTCTCTTCGCGCTCGCGCTCTTCACGGAGCTTCTTCTCACGTGCCAATAGCTGGGCCATCTTTTTTCGGCGAATCTCGGCCAGCTCTGCGTCATCGTCAATCATTGCGCGTGCCTCGCCGACAATCGCCCAACTCTGGTCTGTTAAGATTATCGATACAGCGTGAATTCCTTTTTAGGCGGAGTGTGTACCTGATACCACGAGAGGTGTAAGGCGACAGTGGGGACCTCAGAGTACTGTTCCTGGCTAAGACGCGACAAGTCAGGGTTTTCGTGCGCACTGCGAAACCAATTGATATCCAGCAGTGAGGTGGCCGTCAAGTGCTCCGACATTGACCAGTCGGTGATATGTATCGATGCGTACAGCTCTCTGTCGAAGGGCAAGGAGTTGATTGCCCAGCAGAGCACGGAGGCCCTTCTGTGGATGGTTGAGGCGGCAACACAGTTCGAGAACTTGGGCGAAACCGACAACGCTATCATGGCTGTAGTGAGCGCCATCAATTTCGCTGTGGATGTGAATCTCATTAGCAGAGCATACGAGCTCTTCAAGTATGCACGGTCGGTCTACGAGAATGGTCTGGAGAGAGGGGACCCCGCTCTTGACAATCCAGCTGTCAAGGAGGAGCTGGTGAAGGCCGGTCGGAGAATGATCAGGACCGCCAGGAAGCTCAAGGCGGACGATGCGATGAGAAGTATGCAGGCTGAACTGAAGGCTGCGGTGCTGAGTGGGGGCGGGCTCAAGAAAGTAGAGAGGGAGGAGAAGACAAAGGACATCCTTGTGGTTGATGGGCGACAACTCTACGCAAAGAAGTCCAAAGAATACAAGGAGGGAGCAGAGAAGTACATCGCGTCAGGCATAGTGAAAAACGAAATAGTGTTCGCCTGTATGGGTGCCCTGGCCGACCTGATGCTTGGGAAACCGAAAGACGGCATCGAGTATCTCACTCAAATCGCCGAGAAGTCTGATTTCAAGGAGAAGTTTCACGAAGACCCATGCTTCAACTGGACGAAGCTCGTGTTCCGCGGTCTTGTGAGCAGAGACAAGGAGGCCATAGAGAAGGCCCGAAAGGACTACTTCAAGATACCATTCGCGTTCAAGGATGACAAGGAATTTGCTCGAAGAGTCATGGACTCCGTATATCGTAGAGTGATGAGTGGGACGTGAATTCACACAATCTCGAACAGGGCTAGGAAGAAGCCGCTGGTGTCGTGTTTGTGAGGAAAAAGCCGACACACCTTGCCAGAACACTCGAACCCCGAATAGCCCGGTGATGCTCCTTCGATTGGAACATCCAACAGCTCGATGTTGTGACTGCTCAAGAGGGAGTCAATCTGGGACTCACCCTCGTGGGGCAACAACGAACACGTTGCATAGAGTATACGAACACCGGCCCGACTGGCGTAGGCGCTGACTATACCGTCTAGGATCTTGTGCTGAATGGACATTATCCCCATCAGCACTCTCTTGTTGAGCCGCCACTTGAATGACGGCCGACTCCGAAGTATTCCCGTTGAAGTACAGGGTGCGTCAATGAGAATCTTGTCCGCCTCTCTCACAGGAGCCGTCGAGGCATCGGTGCGAATCCAGCATACATCGGGATAGCCGAGGTTTGTCGCCCGCTCGACAGCCGCGCGAAGGCGGCCTTCGTGGATGTCAGAGGCCACCAGCCGACCTTCCCGACCCATCATCTCCCAGATTGCCTGCGTCTTCATCCCGGGCGCTGCACACGCATCCCAGACGGTTTCACCCGGCTTCGGGTCCAGAGCTCTCACTGTGAGAATACTTGCCTTATCCTGAATCAGGACCTTGCCTTCTTTGAACAGGCTCGAACGTACAATCTTGTCGGCTCCATCTACCACTCTGAACAGGCCCTCAACATCCGGGTCCGGGACTGTGTCAATCCCTTGCTCCAAGAGCGATGCGACCATCTCCACAGCGTTGGACCTCAACAGGTTTGGTCGAACATAATAGGTTCGTGGCTCGAGGTCTGCACGAAGAAGATCCACAACCTCATCCCGTGGCAGATGCTCCAGCAGCGTGGACACCAAGAAGGTCGGATGCGAATACAGCACACCGAGTCGCTCTTCCTCACTGAGTCGTGCCGTCAATCTGCTGAGCGAGGCACTAACCGCTCGTGAGAGAGCAGGCCGCAGGTGTTCGTAGTTCTCTAGATACGTTGACTCCAGTACGTTCAACGGCGTCCTGAGCCAACGACCCTCGTACACCGCCAGTCGAAGAGCGCTGCGCTCAAGGCCCGGCAGCTCTTTCGCAATGATTGGCGGTCTGCTGCGAGATATGACAAAGTCGATTGTGTTGAGATATCGTACTGTGCTCATGGTCAGGGCCTGCACCATCATGAACAGGTCTGTGTCTGGATGCTCCTCGTGTAGGAAATCCCTAAGCACGGCGTGCATCGACTTTGTGCTCTGAGCAAAGCGATCTAGGACATGGATGGCCACTCTTCTGGCCTGGGCCTTTGTACGTTCTGTGTCGCCTTGATCGACGGGACTTGAGTCCTCGCTCATAGTAGGGTCACATCCGGTCCCACATGGACGTACTTCATCCGTGTGAGCATGACCGGGAAGTACTTCGCCCCAATGATCCCCGAGTCTTTGTACCCGCCCAAGTGGGGCATGTGGGGGTCAAAGTAGAGGTGGTCCTGACCCACAAGCACT
>CAZSTY010000058.1:0-2006 GCA_964609885.1 uncultured archaeon | reverse complement strand
ATCAGAGAACACAGACGACCTCAATCCGAATCGTGAGCTGTTCGCTACTTCTAGGGCCTGGTCCACACTTTTCACAGCCAGCACTGGCAGAGCTGGTGCAAACACTTCCTCCCTCATGATTCTCATGTCCGGTTTCACATCGGTGAGCACGGTGGGTTTGTAAAAGAGACCTGCGGGATCCTCCTCACCCAAGTAGTTGCATCTGTATCCTCCTGTCACCACCTTTGCGCCCTTTGCCCGGGCATCCTCCATCTGGTCCAGTAGCAGATACAGTGCAGTAAGGCCAACTGGTGGAAGACTGACCTCGGGGTCCGACGGACGACCCACCTTCAAGGAGGCTGCCTCTTCAACAATGAGGCGAACAAGTTCGTCGTGGAGCGACTCCTGCACGAGGACCCTCTTGACGGCCATGCAGGCTTGACCGCTTCCAAGATATCGGCCTTTCACAATCATCTTCGCCGCGAACTCAAGGTCAACATCGCGGCCCCACACCAGACAGGCGTCGCTACCGGCAAGTTCCGGTGCCATCTGAACTCGTCGCCTCACAGCCTCGGCCCATAACTCGATTCCTGTGTCGCTATCACCATACCAGACAATCGCACCGATGCGCGAGTCGGCCATAAACCGACGCATCATGCTCTTGCCGCCGCCGGTGAGGACCTGAAACATTCCTCCCGGCAGCCCGGTGCTGTTGAAGTAGTCGACGAAGACTCGGCCCAAGAGAATAGTACTGAGCGGCACTTTGCTTGGGGGCTTCAGGATTGTGGCGTTGCCGGCCAGCACCGATGAGGTGATACTTAGTATTCCCAGCGCAAGAGGCGAATTGTACGGCGTGAAGAGGCAGGTAACCCCGTAGGGTTCTCTGAAGCGGTAGTTCCTCCCGCCATCACGCCCCGGTGTCTCTATCACATCGAGGGCCTCGCCCCACAGCTCGAAGGTCTCACGCTCGAGGTACTCGGTGAACATGGACCATGTCCACTCAAAAGTCTTTATCGGCACACCCTCTCTCACAGATATCTCGCGAATCTCTCTGAAGTGGTCTTTAACAGCCAGACCCGCGTTGTAGAGTGCATCTACACGATCATCAAGCGACAGGCCCATCCCGTCGACACGAAACGGATTGAAGAGTCGATCGTGGTCACGGTGTCCTGCAGCAATCGCCTTCTCGATGTCTGAATCTCTGGCCTGTGATACCTTCGCGTAGGTGACCTCGTCCAGCTCATCTCTTGTGTATCGCGGAACGCCATGGGCAGCCCTATAGTCCCGAAGATAACGCATCTCCGGAGTCGAGCGAGGGATCAGTTGTGGTAGACGCGCGAACACGAGCCTCTGCCCAAAGGATGCCTCACGAAGCTGAAGGGCAATTGCAAGACCAGGCTCAGCAACGACACGATCCATGTCGGGAAATAGGACGTACGTGCCAGTATCAATCTCCTCTCCATCAACGATTATCGGGTGGGTTTCCAATATGATAATGCCTCCAACATGGAACAACGGAGACCGCGGTCGGGGCACTATTATTCTTTCTCGGTGGTCGCCGTATCATCTGCCTCCACACTCTCGTCGAGGATGCGCTCGTACATCTGAACAAGCATTCCCTCGTCCTGTTCGTACGGCTCCCCCCACGGACGAAAACCAAACTTCCGCATGAGACGTTCTCCGACCTTATTCCCGACCAATATATTGCAGTAATTCCTCTTGCAGCCGTGTGCACGAGCGTATTCTGCGAACTGAATGTACATGGCACTGGCCAGACCAGAACTTCTACATGAGGGCAGGACCGTCTGATGCTCTCCGTACAGACCCTTCCCTGTGATCTTCGCTTTATACACTCCCACGATCCTACCTCTTAGCCGGGCACCGAAGTAGTGATACCCCGACCGCATCTCTTCAATAATCTGTTCGGGAGTATACATGCGTTTCTTTCGCCAAGATTCTGGATAGTCGGTTTCAAGGGGCCAGACTGTCCTGAACAGCTCCGAGATCTCCTCGGCGTCCTCCTCGGT
>CAZSTY010000057.1:0-7212 GCA_964609885.1 uncultured archaeon | reverse complement strand
GGTCAGTGCTAAGACTGGCGATAATGTTGCCGAACTCTTTCTGTCTGCAGCCGACGAGGCCCGGTACTATGCAGCCTTGTCAGAACAGACGGCGCAGAGCGAGGTGTGATGGCAGCCACTTGGTGGCTGGAGCCCCGTGGGGCCCAGCACCGCCATGGCGGCAACTACAGAATGCCCAGAAGGCCAGCCACACCCTCGCCGCCCATCTCGGCCAGTTGCTCCTTGGCGATGGTTTCATAGTACTGCTTGATGATTGATACCATCAGCAAGATACCGGTACCACTGGCAAGGGCACCCAAGATGTCCGCCACAGCAGCAAGTATCCCTATCAGGAAGCCACCTAGCCCAGCCACTACGGGAATGTAGCGGTCAAGCAGCCTCTCAAGGACTCTCTCACTTCTTCTGAAGCCGGGCACAATGTAGCCGGAGTTGAGCAGCTGACGTGCGACATCACGAGGAGCAATCCCCGAGATGTCAACCCATATGACGCTGAATCCCCAGCAGAGCAGAATCATGAGTGCTGCGTAGATGATCACATGCAGCCAGCCATCTGCCTCCTGGAAGACGAGCAGTCCTTGAGGCGGCGTGATGTACCTTGCAAGACCACCGTCCGCGATCATCCGCGTGGACCCTTCTTCTTGGTGGAACGTGCCGATGATGTTCAGGAACGGGTTTGTCTTGTCCGGGTTCCATTGCGTCTGGATGATCTGCCCGAAGAAGAGTATGTTGGCGTAGAGCGCCTGGGCAAGAATGACGGGAATGTTCGAGGTGTAGAGCAGCTTGATTGGGTAGCGCGCCTTCATTCCCCGGTACTTCGCGTACTGAAGCGGGACCTCGACACGCACAGATTCCATCCACAGTACTGAGAAGAAGATGCCGAATGTGACTGTTAGGGCAAAGATGCTCGGGTCGTGACCGTTACGGAACATCAACCATGCGAGGTCGACTGCAGGGCCAGCATCCGTACCGACTCCGAAGAAGCGGAGGAGGTTGACGACCATGGCAGCCACAATGCCCTTGGGAAGCCTGGTGCTTGGGTTGGCATACCCATCTGGTGCCGTGGTCTCAAGTTCCAACATATTGAGAGAGTTCCACATCACTCGGCCGGCGACGTTGGTCATGATGAAGAGTGATACCCCAGAGCCAAGGCCCCAGCCCTTCTGTATCAACTCGTCCATCAAGATGACGATCACACCTGCTGTAAAGAGCTGAATGAACACGAACACTTGTTGTTCGGGAGTCAGGTCACCGTATGCCCGGCCCACGATGTATGCAATGGCCTGAAAGGCGGTCATGAGCATGGCAAGGACCTTCTGACCACCGGTGAAGAGAGCACGGTCCTCAGGGTCACTGAAGTCAACATCGATTATCTTTGAGCCGGAGAGCAGCTGCATGACCAGTCCTGCAGTGACGATTGGTCCGATTCCGAGCTCCATGAGGGTACCGCGTGTACTGGCCAAGATCACTCTCATTGCCCACAGGTAGTCCGTTCCCGCAGTCTTGTCAACACCGTATAGTGGCATATGTGACATGACGAGGAAGATAATCAGGACTACGAGTGTCCACACGACCTTCTCTCGAAATGAAACCTCTCGGTCAGGCGCCTTGACCTCCGGCATTACCCTGACCAGAGGAGATAGGGCCTTTAGAAACGTAGACGGCAAGACCAATGTCTCCTGCAGGTTTTTTGTGCCTCGTGCTGAGAAGCGCCTTTAAAGATAGTGGTCAGAGGATGCTGAGAGTGAACATGGGCCCATGTCAGAATCGGGGGGAAAGCGTGAAAGAAAGAGGACCTGTGCCTGAACGGCTGCGCATCGGCCGCCGTTCAGACAGGTGTTGCGGTTCTCAAGCATCAACAGGGAGGTCGATGGTGCCACCGACTCCTGTGACCTTCTCTCGTGCGCTGGCACTGATCGCCTTCACGCCCACGAGGTCCAGCTTGTTCCGGACTTGGCCGCCACCAAGAATCTTGTCGACTCCAAGCTTGGACACATCAATCTTGATCCGCTGGCCCTTCTTCTCTGCAAGGCCACGCTCGACAAGTATCTGAGCGGCTTGGTCAATCTCTCCAATGTTGAGCACCCTAGTGCTCTCACTGAGGCCCTGTGGACGCTTGAAGCCCCACTTGCCAAAGTATCGGGGATTCTCCTGAATGACCTTGATATAGTGGTGTTTTTTGGAACCAGCCCGACCTTTTCCACCCCTCTGGCCAGATGCTCGATGGCCTGCGCTACGACCATAGCCCGCGGTTCTTCGTCCCCTCAGTTTGTTGATTCTCTTCGGCTTTCGTTTCTGCATTGTAATGTCACTCCTCGGTCTATGCCTTCTTCAGGCGAACTTCCAAGACTCCGTTTCGCATCGATGATCGGGCATCGTCTTTCTTGACCTTTGCAGGAAGTTCGACTGTCTTGTGATATGGTCTCTCAGGATTGTTCACGTCGATGGTCAAGGTTCTACCCTTGACCTTGACCTTGACCTGATCATGCTCAACTCCAGGCAGCTCCGCAACGACTACAATCTCGTCGTCTTGCTCAATCACGTCGACCAGCGGCTCAAGCTCGGGGGTCATCCTAAAACTGTCCGGAGCAGGTCTGTTGCCAAACCGCTGTATCACAGGCTTGCCGTCGGGACCAATCCTCACAGAGAACCCGAACACAAAGGGGCTGATGTTCTCGGGCGACCGCATGAATTCCTCCATCCTATCGGGGTCGAAGAATCCGCCCTCAGTCATCTCGCGGAAGAGCTGGTCCATCATCTCCTCGATGTTCTTGAAGACATCGTCAGGAAAGAAGTCACCCAGCCACTTCCGGAACGACTTGCGAGCGTCGTCCGGGTCATCAAAGGGGTCATCCCATGACATTCGACTCACCTCTTACTATATCATCTTCTTGGCGAGATCGTTTATGGCATTACCTCTATAGCCCGTGATGCCGCCGGCCTGTACCGGCAGGTATCGTTTTCCGCGGAACCCTCCGCTCGGGGGAGTCAGCCTGAAGACCGGCTTGAGCCCTTCGACGTCCTTGATGCTCGCCTTTCCCGCGACCAGTGCCTTGGCGAATGCCTTGATGCTGCTGTACTTCGAGTGCTTCTTGACGTACGCGTCCGTGAGACGTTCGTTTCCGGGCAGTCTTCCCCTCTTTGTCAACAGAAGGGTTGCAGTCTCCTCGTCAATCTCGCCCCAAGTGATGTAGTCCTTCGCCTTGTCCACCATGCCACGCAGGCTTGGCGTCAGCCTTAGCACTACTGCATGATGAAGGCGTACAAGCCTCAGCTTGTCAAGGGTGTCCTCAATCTGAGGCCTTACGCTCACTGTGCCTCGAACTCGAATGGCAAGAATCACTGGCTCGTCTGTGCTCATCACTCATACACTCCTGGCGTCGCCCACTCCTGCGGCGGAAGCATCCTGTACGTCTGTGCTAGGGCATCAACAAATGCCTTCGCAAAGTTGGACGAGGTCCGCGAACGACCCTTTGTGATAGACCACACATCTTTCAGACCGGCGATCCTCAGTACGATCTTGCCGACATCCGCAGTTACGAGACCGGTACCCTTCGGTGCGGGCCTCAGAGTCACCGTGACCGAGCCGGAACGCCCCTTGACTTGGAAGGGAATGCTGTGAGGTTCGCCACATCTGCACTCCCAAGAACCGCAGCCGCGCCGGAATATCGTGATGTTCAGTTTCGCACGTGCCTCAGCGGCGCGAACCGCAGGCACAAACTCGGGGGCCTTTCCCACACCTATGCCGATCACACCCTCACCATTACCAACAACCACCGTGACGCGGAAACTCTTCTGCTGTCCGCTGTCCGACTGTCGTTGGACCATGGTGACGTCCACCACTTCTTGCCGGAGGTCTGGGAACAGGACATCCACAATCTCGGGTTCCCTAATCCGGAAGTTGTTGTAGAGTATCTCCTCAAGGGAGTTGATGTGTCCCTCCTTGACAAGACGCCCTAGGTTTGTCCGTGGAACCCAGTCTTGGAGAGGGTCGTACTCGACACGGGGTGTGCGTCGTCTTCTCTGTTGTCTGCTCATCTTGATTCATCCCCTACTTCTTGCGCTTTCCTCCCTTCTTACTTCTGGAGATCAGCTTCTTCGGCTTCGGCTTTCGAGGAACTGCACGTGGCGCCTTCTCAGCAGGCTTCTCCTTCTTCGGCTTCGCCTTTTTCTTCGGAGCCGCCTTCTTTGTAGCCGGAGCCTTCTTCTTCGGCTTCTTCAGCTCTGTCTTGGGGATTGCTAGGATTGTCTTCTTCACTGTTTCAAACTTCTTCGGAAGCGATGTGAGTGTGGTCTTCTTCTTGCCGAGCTTGGAGAACTGATGGCCATGGCCCGGATTCTCGCTGAAGTACTTGAATGCTTCAACTATGTGTTGACCAGTGATTCGCTCCTCTGGAGGTAGTATCTCCGGGTCGTGAGGAATCTCCAGCTCCGCATCCAGGGCGCCTTTCAGAGCTGCATAGACCTTGGAACCACGTATCGGCGGGTTGAGACCGATATCTAGGACAGCTCTTGTGATGCCTCTTGCCTTAGCCCTGAGACCAGCCAGCAGACCTGTGAGGTATGCTGCGGGCAAGTTTCCAGTGCCAGCCTCCCATCCGTAGTCGGCCAGCTCCGTGGAAACAGCGGACGCGACTGTCATATCACCCACAACATGGGCAGTCACGACTTGGACTATCACTTTCGTGTTCGTCTTCCTCACAACAAGGCGCGGCAACCTCGACAACAGCAGGCGCCGTCGCCGATAATAGTCGGTCTTACCCTCACGACGCCTTCTGAACTTCACGCGGTAGGTTGGTCCATGGGCCATTACTGTGACACCTCCAAGCGGTGCTCCGCGATGTAGGTCTTGAGGTGCGCGGTGTTCCTGAAGGCGTTACCCTTTGCCTTGAGATACAGCTCTCTGTAGACGGCGCGGGTGATCTTGCCCTCGTCACGCAGACGCCTCAACTCCTTTCTCATAGGTCGAATCTTCCTCATCCAGCGTTCCTTCCCAGAGAGTCGGGCTGTGGCCTTGCCCTTCCTGCGGCCAGGACCCCTTCGCTGGCCCTTTCGCTTCTGACGCATGACGTACCGGGCCCTGCCACGACTGACCCCTTTCTTCTGCTTTCTCTGAATGGCGCCCTCGTCAACTAGACGTCGGATGTCCTCCTTCGTGATTGCAAGGGACACTTCGTCAATGAACTCGGGGTCTATCCAGACGCGGGATCTCCCGACCTTCATTACCTCCGCTGCAAGTCGCTTCTGTGTAGTCAGCTTCATCTCTATCCGACCTCCATGTCAATGCCCTCAAGCTCGGTGAAGAGGTCTTCCTCCATCACAGCCTCAGGAGCTCCGGCGTTGAGCACTCGAATCATCATGATCTCAGCCTTCTTGATTATCTCCTGACGCTTTCGGGCGCCAACTGTCGCTCCAATCCTCACTGCGTGAAGATCTGGGTTGAGATTGTCGAGGTCCGACGGGCGATACACGAGAACCTCTGTGTAGCCTGAGGGATGCACCCCCCGCACGAGCCGCGGCTTGCGATAGCCGGTCTCCACCATGGCAGGTCGGCCCTTGCGCTTCTCGCGGGTGGCGCTGTCGATGCCTCGGACCTTGCGCCAAGAGTCCTTCACCCTCACCCAGCGGTGTGCCTGCTCGTGGCGGAATGCGGGTTGCCTTCTCCTCATGAGCCTTGCAATCCGGAACAGGCGAGACTTGATGATGGTCTCCCGAGTGACAGGCTCGGGCTTCTTGGGCTTTGCCTTGGCGGGGGCCTTCTTCGCGGCCTTCTTGGCTCTCGTCTTGGGCTTCTCAGCCGCTTCGGCCTTGGTCTTTCTCTTGGCAGCCTTTGGCTTCTCTGCCTCGGTCTTCTTCTTGGTCGTTCTCTTAGGTTTCTCAGCCTCAGCCTTCTCGGCGGTCTTCTTTGCGGCCTTCTTGGTCTTCGGCTTCTCAGCCTCAGCCTTCGCGGTCGTCTTCTTCTTGGCCGCTCGCTTGGGCTTCTCAGCCTCGGCCTTCTCAGCAGTCTTCTTTGTGGTCCTCTTTGTCTTCGGCTTCTCAGCCTCAGCCTTTTCAGCAGCCTTCTTTGCTGTCTTCTTGGCCTTTGGCTTCTCTTCCTTTTTCTCAACGGTCTTCTTTGTAGCTGCCTTCGTGGGCTTCTCTGCCTTGGCCTCTGTCTTCTTGGAGGTGGTCTTCTTTGAGGAGGCCTTGGTCTTCGGAGCATCTTCAGCCTTCTTGGCTGTGGTCTTCTTTGTCTTCTTCGGCTCCTTTGGAGCGTCCTCAGTCTTCTTCGTCTTCGACTTCTTAGACTTCTCTGACACTTGTCACGCCTCCCTTACACAATGGACTTCACTTCCTCGCCCTTGCGCTTCCTGATGACGTAGATACCGTCCAAGAAGACTCGGCGATCTTTGTCACGAATCTTGCATGCCAGCTGGATGTTGGCTGCACTCTGCGACACATGTTCGATGTCTATTCCACTGATGATTATGTCATCCTCTGTGACCTTGACGTCGACATCACCAATGAGCCTGGCCTTTCTGATGCCCCGCTCACCAATGAAGTTCTTGATGTGCACCTCCTTCCCGTGAACCTCCACGGTAATTGGAAAGTGAGAGTAGACTATTTTCATCTCGTAGGTGTAACCGTGACGTACTCCAATGAACATGTTACGCAGATGCGCGATAATAGTCCCCACAAGGGCCCGAGTACGCTTTCTGGATATGTTCGTCCACGCCACGATCTCATTTCCCTCAATCCTGATGGAGGTCTGAGGCTCAGGAAATGTTCTCTCAAGAGTGCCCTTCGGACCTGTCACCCGCACGGTCTTGCCCTCGAGGGATACCTCGCAGTCACTGGGGATCTCGATGCGTTTCTCATAGACAACTTCTCGTGGCATTCATTCAACCTCCTCAATACACGTAGGCAAGCAGCCGGCCGCCGATGCCACGTTTCTTGGCCTCCTCATGGGTCATCACGCCCTGCGGCGTCGTCACGATCAGGATGCCGTAGTTGTAGGCCGGGAGGAATCGCTTCTCAAACTTCTCGAAGCCGTCGCGCTTGACAGGGTATCTCGGCTTGATGACACCGCACTTGTTCGTGCGACCCATCAACTGTATCCTGAAGCGACCAGCCTTTCCATCGTCGATTCTTTCGAACTCTCCAATGTAGCCCTCGGACTGCATCACGCGTAGCACTCGCTCGATGAGGCTGGAGGCTGGTGCCACAACGACCTCG
>CAZSTY010000056.1:0-7322 GCA_964609885.1 uncultured archaeon | reverse complement strand
ATGAGAGAGAGAAAGGTGATGTCGGGTCGACCACGGCGCTCGTGACTAGGAAGACGCAGCATGGCGGTACCATGATGTGTCTGATCAAGGAGTATGTCACCCGCTGGTTTCTTGCGGCGAGAGGCATACTGCTGAATCTGCTTGACACTTCGAATCTCTCGTGGTATCAACTCTATCGCGCACTCTAGGAGAATCACATGAAGCATCGCTGTGGCCCAGTAGGAGGCTCGATTGGAAGCAATATAAGCAATGTGAGAGAGCAGACTTGAGAAGAGCTCGCTCAACTGTTCTGCGGAGACCGACTGTAAGATGGGACGAAGACGAAAACCCAGCCTAAGCGCTCGGAGGATTGCCAAGGAGAGAGTCAATCGGCTGTGGGAGCTGGCATTGGAAACGTCAGTTCGTGACCCTGAGCGAGCTCGCAGGTATGTGGAGATTGCAAAGAGAGTGTCACGAAGAGTCAGAGAACGCCTACCACGACATATAGCACGTAGGGTGTGCCGAGGCTGCGGTACAGTACTGCTACCTGGTGTTAACTGCAGGGTACGCGTAAGGAACAATAGACAGACTCATGTGACGGTGACATGCCTGCAATGTGGCACCATAAGACGTTTTCCGGTCACAAGACAATCTTAATCTGGACTTGGACTGGGCTGTCAATCGAGAGTTGAACAAGATGAGAGAGCCGGACCCGCGCAGGATTAGCATTGTCTGGCATGAGGCTGCGATGATGCAGATTGGGAAGGCGGGAATAACCGAGGGGCTTGTGAAGGAGGCCAAGAGGCTCCTCAAGTCACACAAGTACATCAAGGTGCGTGCGCTCCGAAGCTCGAGGGAGAACACATCAAAAGAGGCACTGTTCGAAGAACTCTGCAGGCAGACTGGAGCATCACTCGCAGGGGTCAGAGGCAATACTGCGGTCATCTACAAATTGTAGTGCAATCAACACGTTACAACGATAATCTTTTATGCGGACTCCCAAGTTGCGAGTCCAGCCTTCTGAGGTGGGCTGCCCGCGCAGTTGATGTGCGGTGAGCCTTGCTGAATGAACATGGTGACTGACAAATGCCCACAATCTATGACATCCCGGCAAATATCTTCATCCGCCGTCTTGCCCAAGAGCTCAAGACGAGAAAAGAGATTCAGCCACCCGAGTGGGCTCCATTCGTCAAGACTGGCGCTCATAAGGAGAGAGGCCCAGACGATCCAGACTGGTGGTACATTAGGTGTGCCAGCATTCTGAGGAAGGTATACCTGAGAGGACCAATCGGGACTGAGCGCCTCAGGGTGGAGTACGGTGGACGAAAGAGAAGGGGATGCAAGCCGAACAGGTTTCACAAGGGCAGTGGAGCAATTGTCAGAACAGCACTACAACAGCTCGAGCGAGCTGGCTTTGTAAAACGGCGCGGGAACAAGGGACGAGAGCTGACAGATATCGGCCGGTCGTACTTGGACAAGCTGTCGGCTGTAATCAAACGAGAACTCGAGAAGGCAATTCCCGAACTAAGCAAGTACTGAGTCTACTGAGTGGTGAATCGTGTGAGCGAAGATGAGCTTGAGGCAATCCGCCAGCGGAAGCTTGCTGCTCTTAGAGAGCAGGCTCTCCGTCAGCAGGCAGCCGAACAGAGGGCTGCCGAGGCGGAGGCTCAGAAGGAGGCCATCCTCAGGCAGATTCTCACACCAGAGGCGCGTGCGCGACTGACCAACATCAAGATGGTCCGCCCGCAGTTCGCAGAACAAATCGAGCTGCAGCTCATCCAGCTGGCCTCGGCGGGAAGACTCAGATCAAAGGTGACTGACGAACAGCTCAAGGCGCTCCTACAGCAGATATATGGTAGAGAGCGCGAACCGAAGATCACATTCAGATGAACGAAGTTGCTGCACGAGGTGAAGAGATGGCAAGAAACAAGCCGTTGGGGAAGAAACTGAGGCTGGCAAAAGCCCTCAAGAGCAATAGCAGTGTCCCTACATGGGCAGTCATGAAGAGTGGCGGAAAAGTCAGAAGGACACCCGCGCAGCGTCACTGGCGTCAGACAAAACTAAAGCCATAGCCAGGTGTACATAGATGACTCCCGAGGAACAGCCAGAACTTGAGGATGTTGAGGAGATCTCCGAAACCGAAGAGGTTGAAGAGGCAATAGAGGAAGAGGTCGAAGCGGAGGAAGAGGTCAGCGAAGTTCCAACAGAGGCACCTCCTGAGGAAGAGGAGGAGATTGTTGACGAACGGATATACACGGTTCCGCTCCGCAAGGCCTACTGGACTGGTAGTAGATTGCGCAGGGCGAAGAGGGCGGTGAGAATCCTTAGGGAGTTCATTGAGAGACACATGAAGCCAGAGGAGATTCACATCCAGCCCGAGGTCAACGAGAAGATATGGTCGAGGGGAATCCAGAAGCCGCCACGAAGAATCCGAATTCGTGCAACCAAGAACTCGGAGAACCTTGTGCGTGTCTACTTGGCGGAGGGATAGCCTACGACAATCGCCCGAACCGACTTCGAGGGCGATTCGAATGTAGGAGCGTTTGCAGTTGCCACAGACCGCTTTGTATTCGTGTCACCAAACATGTCTGAGAAGTCGCTAGCCGTAATCAAGAAGACGTTCAACCTTCCGTTGGTCATGTCCACAGTAGCCACATTGGATGCAGTCGGGATTATGTCATCAGCCAACTCGAATGGCATCATTGTACCATACACTACCACAGACGAGGAATTAGCACAACTCAGGAAGAGCTCGGAGGTTCCTGTGGACTGGATTGACAGCAAGATGACAGCTCTGGGAAACATTGTCCTTGCGAATGATAACGGTGCGATATGTCATCCGGAGTTCGACTCAGCCGCCCGACGGAAGATCTCGGATGTCTTGGATGTTGAGGTGGTGCCAGGAACTGTGGCGCGACTTCCAATTGTGGGCTCGAATACAATTGCAACGAACGTGGGGGCCGTTGTTCATCCCCTAGCCACAGAGGAGGAGATGGAGATGATAGCAGAGCTGTTAAAAGTGGACGTTGAGGCTGGAACCGTGAACCGCGGGAGCCCGTACACGAGGCTCGGTGTCATTGCGAACACCGATGCGATGATAGTGGGCTCCGAAACAACCGGTGTCGAGTTGGCACATATCTCACAGGTATTGGGACTGGTATAGGTGATGCAGATGAGTTCGAAAGTCTGGCGTGCGAAGGGAGAATATCGAAAGAACAAGAGGCGATTCACATTCAGCAAGGAGCTTCTGGCATTGAATGAGTCACAAGTTCGCGAGAGAGTCCTCTCAGAACTTGGCAGCCGTCATCGTGTCAAACGGAGAGACATTGTGATTAGCGAGATCAGAGAGATCAAGCCAGAAGAAGTTCAGAGCCTTGAGTTAAGAAAGATGCTTGGTGTGGAGAGCGTGTGAGATGAGCGCAGAGCAACAGCGTGCCCTGCAACAGCTCTCAGCAGAACAACAGATTGTGTCATCGAACATCGAGCTGATTAGGCAACGGATGGAACTCACGCAAGCATACATTCGGGACCAACGAACTGGCCTGAAGACCCTCGAAGAGCTGGAGAACAGAGCTGCTGGAGAAGAGATTCTACTCCATGTCGGCGGCGGACTCTTGATTGAGGCAAAGATAACAGACCCGAACAAGGTGATCAGGGACATCGGCAGCGGTGTGCGTGTGGAGTCCACGCTTACCGAGGCCAAGGAGAAGGCCAGTGAGATAATCAAGCGGCTGGAGGAGCAATACAATAACCTTGCAAAGGAGCTGGAGAAGCTCAGTGCTCACGCTGCAGACGTTGATGCCCGGTTGAGGCAGATCCTTGCAGATATTCGGTCCGGGGAGAAGTGAAGCCTGTGTTTGAGAAGCTTCGCGGAGCACTTGATACTGCAATCACAAAGGCAACTACAAAGGAACTCAATGAGAAGAATCTTGCCGATGCCGTTTGGGAGCTGCAGCTAGTTCTTATCCAGAACGATGTGGCTGTTGAGGTGGCTGAGAGAATATGCGACCTGACCAAGCAGAAGATTCTTGGTATGAGAACCGGTCGCTTCGAAAATGTAGTCAGACTGTTCAAGAACGCAATCTACGAGTCCATTCTTGATGTATTGGCACCAGAACATCCTCTCGACGTGATTCAATATGTAGAGAGGAAGAGAAAATCGGGCGAACCAACAGTAATCATGTTCGTAGGAGTTAATGGAACTGGGAAGACAACAACCCTCGCGAAGATGGCGTATTTGCTAAAGAAGAACGGCTTCTCTGTTGTCGCAGCCGCAGCTGATACATACCGTGCGGGAAGCATAGAACAGCTGGAGCAGCATGCTAACCGTCTGGGAATCAGAGTGATAAAGCAGAGCTATGGTGCTGATGCTGCAGCCGTGGCGTACGACACGGTGGCACATGCGCGAGCAAAGCGTATTGATGTGGTCTTGATAGATACAGCAGGGAGAATGCAGAGTAACAAGAATCTCTTGGCCGAGATGGCAAAGATCGCACGAGTCGCGGAGCCAGATCTCAAGATCTTTGTTGGAGACGCACTCGCAGGAAACGATGCACTCTCCCAAGCAAAAGAGTTTCACGATGCAATCAGCATTGATGGAGCAATCCTGACGAAGGTAGATGCTGATCCTTCAGGAGGCGCTGCCTTATCGATTGCCTTTGTGACAGGGAGTCCGATAGTCTACGTTGGTGTCGGGCAAGAATATGACGATCTTCAGCCCTTTGACCCCGAATGGTTTGCGCGTCGACTAGTTGGCGATTGAGAGCCTGTACATCTTCACAGAGATGCACATGGTGAGTTTTATTACACGGTACCTTCAGTCTGCGTTCAACGACAGTCTGAGAGGTTACCGAATTGAGTCTACGAGGTAGAGACTTCATTGACCTGTCGCACTTCGAGAGATACGAGCTGCGCAGGATACTCGATACAGCACATGACTTGAAGCGTAAACAAAAGAGAGGAGAGCCGCACGAGCTCCTGAAGGGAAAGTCCCTTGCCATGATTTTTATGAAGTCCTCAACAAGGACAAGAGTTTCATTCGAGGTGGGCATGACACAACTTGGCGGCCATGCACTTTATCTTCAGCCCAGTGGAACCCAACTGGGCAGGGGTGAAACAATCGGCGATACGGCGAAGGTCCTGAGCAGGTACTGTGACGCCATCATGGCCAGGGTCTACGGTCACAATGAGGTAGTGGAACTCGCGGAGCATGCCACCGTCCCTGTGATCAACGGTCTCTCGGACTTGCTTCATCCCTGTCAGATAATGGCCGACATGATGACAATCGAAGAACACAAGGGTCGTCTTGAGGGGCTCAAGATAGCCTATGTGGGCGATTCTAACAACGTGAGCAATTCAATCATGCAGGGCTGTACCATTATGGGAATGGACGTGACGATTGGCTCTCCCAAGGGGTACACGCCTGTCCCAGAGATATTGAAACGTGCAACTGAGTTGAGCGAGCGCTATGACACGACACTCGAAGTTGTAAACGACCCCTACGAGGCCGTGAAGAATGCAGATGTGATATATACTGATACATTCTTCAGCATGGGCCAAGAGAGAACGAAGGAAAAAGAAGAGGCGCTGATGCCGTTCCAAGTGAATCAGGCGCTTGTTGATGTGGCCAAGAAGGATGTCATAGTGATGCATTGCTTGCCGGCCCACAGGGGCGAGGAGATCACAGATAAGGTCATGGACGGACCTCACAGCGTCGTCTTTGATGAGGCTGAGAACAGGCTCCATGCTCAAAAGGCAATCCTCGCATTGATTGTATAGGGGCATAGAGTATGTCCGTAGAGGTCTTCTCAATAGGCAGAGTCAATATCGATGTTTGCCTCAGAGTTGATCGACTACCTGCATCTGAGGAACATCGCATCGCCAAAGATGGATGCATCTCAGCAGGAGGCTCTGCGGCAAACTTTGCCGCACAGATGGCGAGGCTGGGCGTCAAGACTGGCCTCATCAGTTGTGTTGGAGACGACCTCTACGGGCAGATTATGCTTAGAGACCTCGGGCGGGCCGGTGTTGACACAAGTACTGTACTGGTGCTTGACAAACAGCCCACGGGCATCTTCTTGAGCATCGTTGATGATGCTGGCAAGCGTAGTGTCATGGTTCAACCTGGCGCCAACAAGTTTCTTGAGAAGCACGTTCTCGATGAGAGCCTCCTTGTTCGCGCAAGCACGATTCACATGGCTGGCGGATTCCCCATGATGACGGAGAGAGCCGCCGAGATTGCCACAGTCAACGGGATAGTTTTCTCCTTTGATCCTGGGCGCGCAGCATCGTCAGTAGACTTCAAGAAGGTGCTTCCTCAGACAGATTTGTTGTTCATGAATGAACATGAACTCAAGACCTACGCAGGCATAGATTCCGAGGAAAACGCTCTGAGGAACTTTGCGAAGACGTTTCCGGGGATACTCGTTGTCAAACTGGCTCAAAGAGGAGCGATTGCCACGGACGGTTTTGAGTTCTGTAAATCGGAGGCCTTCAACGTCAAAGTGGTGGACACACTAGGTGCGGGGGACGCATTTGCAGCAGGTTTCGTTGCAGCATGGACACGATGTGAGAAGATAGAGCAGGCACTTCATATGGCAAATGCTGTTGCGGCTCTGACAATACGAGAGCGTGGAGCACAAAACGGTCAGCCATCCCTCGACGAAACTGCCAAGTTCCTCTCAGACCACGGAATCTCAATAGACAATGTGCTGCGAACCTTCAGGCGAGGCAAGAAAAGAAGAAGATAATGCAGCGATATTACGTGGGTAGTATTCTACTTTTTGTTGGCAGAACACGTGGGCAATAGCTGTCGGAAGGTGTGACAGATGCATCCGCTCCTAGAAGAGGTTCTCAGCAGCACAGCAAGCACAAGGGGGAACTTGAGTTCTCCAAGGACGGCAAGACGTAGAGGAACAAAGAGCGAAACGACCGATGAGGAACTTGCAGATCTACTGGAGTCGGTCACTGCAAGAATACTTGTCGTGGGAGTCGGTGGTGCCGGCAATAATGCGATTACAAGACTGATGGAGGTGGGGGTGGAAGGCGCTGAAACTCTTGCAGTCAATACTGATGCGCAGGACTTGTACTATTGCAATGCCCATCATAAGCTGCTCTTGGGCAGGGAATGCTGCGGAGGCCTAGGTGCAGGAAATGATCCAGATGTGGGAGAAGCCGCTGCAATCGAAACCTATGATGTGATTAAGGATGTAGTTCAAGCAGACCTTGTGTTCATAACCGCTGGCATGGGCGGTGGAACCGGCACTGGAGCGGCACCACTGATTGCAAAGGCTGCACGTGAGAACGGCGCATTGACTGTGGCGATTGTCTGTCTTCCTTTCGAG
>CAZSTY010000055.1:2222-7361 GCA_964609885.1 uncultured archaeon | reverse complement strand
GGGACGAGTTGAGGATTAGTCCTCCAGAGTTTGGCGACTCGGAGGCGGCTAAGAAGATTAAGGCCGATTATGAGACCTGGGCCCAACGGCTCTAGGTGCCTCTGACCGCCTCATACTATCCTCCTCAACACTGGAGAAGTCTGTACCAGTACGTGTAGGCAGTCCTGAAACCAAGTCGTTCATACAACTTTAGAGCGGGAGCATTGAGCACCTCCACTTGGAGATAGGCACGCTCGGCTCCCATGTTCTCCCCCCATGCCGCAAGGGCCGTGGTGATTGCAGTTCCAACACCCCTGCGTCTGTGATGCTTGACCGTGGCGATCCCAAACAGTCCGAGCCACTCATCGGTGACAACTCCAAAGCCCACTCCCGCTGGCTCACCATCGACTCGGGCGAGTGCGTACGCCGACAGGCCAGACGCGCGTCGCATTATCCCCTGTCTAATCCTGACAGTTTCTTCATCGAAGCCCTCTGCGGTAGTAAAGCATCTGCGCCATACATCATCGGCTGTCTTCTGAATCTCAACAACGATCTCGTTGGCGCGGTTCGCTACAGTTGAGGCGCTTGCCACCTGAACATGGACCTCAAGTTCTCTCTCGAAACCTCTCGTTTCCAAGGCTTCATCAAGGTGAGGCGGCTGGCTGGCAACGGTGAGCTGGAAGAAGGTTGGCAGCCCCCTGTCACGATAGAAGCGAATGGCGTGCTCGATAGCCGTGTCAAGCCTGTTTCCAGTAAACGTAACTGGAAGGACGCTGTTCGCCCTTCTTGTGACTCCCTTGTTCGCTCTCAGGAACCAACCCTCATGCTCCTCTATCTCGGCTGCCCTCCATGCCCTACATCCTATGAGTTCTAGTTCCCTAACTAGGCTGAGGTCTGTCATCGCTGAAGACTCCGGAAGACCCCTGTAAATTAGCTAGCGGTCGCGGTCATGCACATAGTTCCTACAAAGATGCACCGGTGCCGAATGATTCTAATTCTCCACCTGTGGTTCGTGCCAATGATAGAGGTCGTACGATGAGCACTTTTCGTTGGAACGCTCTTCTCGGCGAATGGGTAATTGTGACGCCTCACCGTGCTGATCGGCCCTTTCAGGAGAGTGACCGCCCGTGCCCGTTCTGCCCAGGAGCGCCTGAGACCAAAGGCGACTGGAGAGTCCTGACACTGCCGAACAAGTATGCAGCTCTGACACCCGAGCCGCTTGACGTTCCGCTCGCTGGAGGTATGGTGATGGAGGCTCCGGCCTCTGGTGACTGCAGGGTGATAGTCCTGTCGCCCTCTCACGAAGAGCAGTTCGAGCGGATGAGTGATGAGCAGGTGGCTCTCGTCATCAAAGAGTTTGCACGAGTCTACGATGAGATGGCCTCGCAGCCCGACATCGAGTACGTTCTGGA
The DNA here is from genome assembly GCA_964609885.1 of uncultured archaeon. Classification (GTDB taxonomy): domain Archaea; phylum Asgardarchaeota; class Thorarchaeia; order Thorarchaeales; family Thorarchaeaceae; genus B65-G9. The sequence goes on along the minus strand of CAZSTY010000055.1, from coordinate 5,970 downwards.
ATTCGAGAACCGCGGGCGCGCAATAGGGGTCAGCCTTGATCATCCCCATGCACAGGTCTACGCCCTCCCGTTTGTTCCACCAAGAATCCAACGCGAACTTGAGCAGTTCGAGCGTACGTGGGAGCAGGATCACGAATGCTTACTCTGTCAGACCATCGAGAACGAATTGAAGTCCCGGGAACGTATCGTCACAGAGTCGGACGCGTTTGTGGCTCTGGTCCCCTTCGCAGCACGTCTTCCGTATGAGGTGCACATCTATCCCCGGGAGCATGTCGCCTCACTCGGCGACCTGAGGCCACACTGGACAGAGCTTGGGCACATGATTCGTGATGTTGTGAAGAGATACTCCCGTGTGTTTGATGAGGTGGCCTATGTCATGGTGTTTCACACGCGGCCGGTTCACGGAGAGTATCCGTACTGGCACTTTCATGTGGAGATGTATCCGCCATGGCGAGACCGTAGCAGAATGAAGTATCTCGCCGGAATAGAGACTGGCGCTTGGACATATACCAATGACTCTTCACCTGAGGAGAAGGCCCGCGAGTTGAGAGAGGCGATCTGATGAACAATGTCCCGAACCGGCTGATTGACGAACTGGCGTCCATGACTGACCTCACAGGCGAGGTCTTTGTGTCTCGTGCCCCCGGCCGTGTTGAGGTTCTTGGCAATCACACCGATTACAACGGTGGTCTTGTGCTCGCAGCCTCCATTGAGCGATTCGTGTGGGCCATCGGCACACCCGCCAAGCATGTCACAGTGCGATCACTTCAGTTCGGTGAAACTGTGACCTTTGACCACATCGGTCAGACGCGTACTCGCCGTGCCGACTGGCACGACTATATCCGAGGGATCTTTTGGGCATTCGAGCGCCGCAAGAAGACTCTCACTGGTCTGACTGCAGTGGTCGACGGAGATGTCCCCATCGGCTCTGGTCTGAGTTCCTCCGCCGCGCTTGAGGTGGCTGTGGCGAACCTTGTCGCACGAGTGAATAGTCTTGACCTGCATCCGAAGGCTCTCGCCATGATGGCGTTTGAGGCGGAGCGACTGTTCTGCGGGGTATCCTGTGGAATAATGGATCAGTTCGCCTCTCAGCTCTGTGCCAAAGACTCTCTTCTTGCCATCGAGTGTTCGACGATGCAGACAGCGGACGTACCGCTCAACCCGGATCTCTCTCTACTGGTCGTGGAGTCCGGAGTGAGCCGAACGGCAGGGGATGTTCTCAACGCCCGCAGGCGGGAGTGCGACGAGGCTGTGAACGTCCTTCGAGAGTACGGTTGGGAAGTGACGCGACTGAGCCAGATTCGGAGGGAAGACCTTGACCGCGTGGACTCACTCTTGCCCGAGTCCCTCAGTCGCAGGGTTCGCCATGTCGTCATGGAAAATGACCGTGTCCGGGCTGGCATTTGCGCCCTGCGTGAGGGACGGGTCAGAGACTTCGGTCAGCTCATGTACGAGTCGCATGCCAGTTCCAGAGATCTGTACGAGGTATCACATCCCCGTCTGGACCTGCTTGTCGACATCGCGAGACGCCAGAACGGGGTCGTTGGAGCAAGACTGACAGGGGCTGGGCTGGGCGGCTCAGTGCTGTGTCTTGTTCGTCGCGCCGACGCTGAGACCGTGTCACGAGACGTGGCCCGAGAGTACGAGAGCGAAACAGGTGTTCTTCCTGCCACTCTGCTCACAGGTGTGCCTGGTGAAGTGACGGTGCAGAGCGTAGATCCCTTCACTCCGCTGTAGCGAACGGTCTTGCCTTGAGCTCGTCTGCCATGCCATACTGCGAGGCCATCTTCTTCCATGTCCTGTTGCCAATCATGGTGTAGAGCCTTATTGGAATCGGAGGTTCCGCCATGCGCTTGATGGCCTCCTCGGGGACTGATCTGCCCTTCGAGAGCGCGTCAGCGGCAAGCGAGAGTGCATCTCTTGCGTTCTTGCCTACTCTTCCCGCCTTTGCGAGAGGACGCCCGTCTATCGCAGGTCCCATCCCCATTGCCAGCCCTCCGGCCCATGTGAGGCCCACCCGCCCGGCAAAGAGCTTGCATATGCGCATAGCAGTGTTGTTGTGTTTTGTTTCGGGAAACCCACAGTTCAGAATCGCCACAAACTGCTGTGGTCTGTCGGATTTCCCATCCCGGGCCGAGGCAATCAACTCGAACGCGCGAAGCACAGGCGCAGGGAGGGCATCAACATACAGCGGTGCAGACAGAATTATGAGGTCCGCAGCATTGACACTTCGAACCATGTCCTGTGTCATCCTAGAGTCTGCAATGGCCTTGTGGACATGGATAGTTTCGCAGTCAAAGTCCTCCAGTTTCTCAATCAGGTACGCCCCAAGGGAGTATGAAGTACTGCGCAGCCACCGCGGACTCCCGATTAAGAGAACGGCTTGCCGTGCCATCACGCAGCCACCTCCAATGATGAGATTCCCTCACGAATTCGGCTGACAATCTCATCTCCTTCCATGTCACACGTCAAGATCTCGGCGATATGCTTCTGATACTGACCGTTGATCGCATTTCTCTCAATCAATTCCCGGAAGACGGTTTCCTCCTCGAAATCGTGCTGTTTCATGATGCCTATGGCGAGCAGGCACGGTGTCTTGTCGTATCTCGGCGGATGATGTGTTTCTCCGTGAACTCTTGTGAAGAACGGAAGGACTGCACCAATGATTCTGTCTATGGCGCGCTTCATCAGGTACGAGTAGCACCCGAAGAGGACTGGTGATACGGTCACTACGATGTCGGACTGCACAATTCCTTTCAGCACCTTGCGCCCATCGTCATCCTGTATGCAGACTCCCGGGGTCCTTGTCCGGCAGTTGAAACACCCCAGACAGTGTGCGATGTCTGCACTCTCAAGAGTCATGGTATCAAGGTCCCATCCGCGCGCAGCACACTCCTGTTCAAGCGCCTGCCGGATGGTTTCCCGAACGGCATCATCGGATGTCAACGCATCCAGAAGAAACACACGCACAGCACACACCTCTCGCTATTTGTCCGGTACCTGTGCAGGTCGCTGTTAGGCCATCGGCAACGGACGAGAGAATATAAGTCCCCCGCGCAATTGGTCGGCGACCTGTCATGAGCGATGAGAACATAGAGGCAATTGTGATTAGCGAGACCCACTGGGACCGCGCATGGTACCGGACATTCGAACAGTTTCGCCTGAGGTTGGTTCGACTTGTTGACAGGCTGATGGACATACTCGAGTCTGACGAGGAATTCACACACTTCACTTTTGACGGGCAGACTATTGTCCTTGAGGACTATCTTGAGGTCAAGCCACAGAACCGCTCTCGGCTAAAGAGATTGATTGAGTCGGGCCGAATCATCATTGGTCCGTGGTACGTATTGCCAGATGTCTTCTTGGTGTCCGGTGAGGCGTTGATTCGAAACCTGCTCATGGGCCGGTATGTCGCCAAGGACTTCGGACCCGTGATGCGTGTGGGTTACATCCCTGATCCATTTGGTCATGTTAGTCAGTTGCCCATGATTCTCTCTCAGTTCGGATACGACTCTGTGATATTCGCGAGGGGAACAGGCGATGAGGTGGATGATCTCGGTTCGGAGTTCATCTGGGAGGCCACAGACGGCAGCGAGGTCCTTGCTCACTGGCTTCCTCTATCGTATGGTAACATTGCCAATATGCCCGAAGACGTTGACGATGCTGTTTCCATGATCGATGGCGTGCTTGAGCAACTGCGCCCTTGGTCTCGGGTCGGTACGTGCCTTCTCATGAACGGGTCTGACCA
>CAZSTY010000055.1:0-2212 GCA_964609885.1 uncultured archaeon | reverse complement strand
AGCGGTCATCCGTCGATACAACGAAACTCACGACAAGAAGATAGTCCTCGGTACGTTGCCCATGTTTGTTGAGCGGCTCAGGGAGCGCCGCGACACGCTGAAACGGTTTCGTGGAGAGTTCAGACGGTCTAAGTATCACAACCTACTCTCTGGCGTCTACTCAGCCCGCGTCTATCTAAAACAGGCGAATGATGCGTGTCAGAGGCTGCTTGAGCATTGGGTGGAGCCGTTCTGCGTCCTGGCTGGGATACTCGGGATGGAGTACCCCCAAGATGAGATTAGGCAGGCGTGGAAGTATCTTCTTCGAAATCACCCTCATGACGACATATGCGGCTGTAGCATTGACGAGGTCCATGACGACATGGTGCAACGTTTCAGGTGGGTGCGGGAGATTGGCAACGATTTGCTGGAGCGTGCCATGACGTACATGGGCTCCCAGATGGGCCCACAAGGACTGGGTGTTGCGATCTTCAATCCGATTCCCAAGTCTCGGTCAGGTCTAGTGGTCTTTGACATTGCCGTGTCTGACCTGAGGTTCTCTCGGCTACCGGAGGTCCAGCTCGTCAATCCGCACCTTCATGCCAAGACTCCACTTGAGGCGGCCAAGAACGAGGCCCATGTTGCATTCGTCAAGAGCCAGGGGTTTGACCCATCGCCATCCGCTACCAGAGAGATTCGTATTGGAGATGAAACCCTGACTGAGTTCGAGTTTGACTTCACTGGTCTTGTCATGTTGTTTCCGCAACTCAGGGACGCCCTGAGGCATCTTCCAACTGTATACCGCGTTCGCGTCAATTCCGAGAATCGCGTTGTCGAGGTGTGGGTGCGAAAACACGACGCAGCTGATGCAATGTCGGGTCATCCAGTGATAACGGACGATGCAGGTCGTCGGGTGCCAATGCAGGTGCTCAAGAGTTTCTTCCGGAAGGATCCGAAGGCGCATCTTGTGGCTGACACTGAGGAGTATCTCAGGGTCGCTTTCTTGGCGGAGGCTGTGCCCGGGCTGGGCGCAAAGAAATACTCCCTATCTCTCTCCGAGGAATCGCCTGCCGTGCCTGAGAATCGCAGAGTTTCATGCACTGATGATTCTCTTGAGAACTCCTTTGTGCGAGTGACGGTAAACAGCGATGGCACTGTCAGCCTGTATGACAAGAGAACTAACACGGAGTACGCAGGTCTTCTCCTGTTCGAAGACACCGCAGACATTGGTGACGAATACGACTACTGTCCGTTGCAGGGTGACGTTTCACTTCGATTCGAAGACCTAGAGGTGCTGTGCGAGTGTGTCGATGACGGCCCGCTGATTGGCACGCTCCGTGTGAGCGGTTCTCTACACATTCCTGCAGCCATTGACTCGGGTCTTACCGCAAGGTCTGAGGACACGGTGCTCTGTGATTATGAGATGGAGATCTCAGTCTACTCCGGCAGCCCTGTTGTTCGTGTTCGGGTCGAGCTGGACAACCAAGCCCGCGACCATCGGCTGCGAATGCTGTTTCCAACATACACGGAGTCAAAGACCTGTTTCGCGGACAGCACGTTCGATATCATCGAGCGCCCAGTGCGCCCGACAGGGGGTCCTGATTGGTACCAGCCCGTTGCACCGACCTATCCGATGAGGTCATTTGCGGCTCTCCTCTCTGAGGAGCGCGGACTGGTCGTCTGTACGAGAGGACTAGTCGAGTTTGAGGTTCTCGATGAGAGAGGCGGCACGATAGCGTTGACCCTTTTGCGCTCCGTGGGATGGCTGTCAAGAGCAGGCATGACCACACGGCGCGACGCAGCAGGACCCGTACTGGAAACACCTGGTGCACAATGCATCGGAACACAAGTGTTTGAGTTCGCCGTCGTTCCTACTCAGGGCCCAGGGGTTAGTCCTGATCTGCTTCAGACGGTTCAGGAGTACCTTCTACCAATGGCATACGTCCTTGCGGAGAGCAGCGACTCCCCCGATCTGGCGCCTATCGAGGGCGTCGAGGTGGAGCCGTCAGCGGTCATGGTGTCAGCACTCAAGATTGCCGAGGATGGCTCAGGGTGGGTACTTCGCCTGTGGAACACGCTCCGCGGTCGTACGCGATGCACGATTCGTGTGGGAGTATCGCTCTCAGCATGTGATGCTCTGATGCTAGACGAAACGCCCGACGACGAAACGGAGGTATCGCTTGTTGACGACCACACGGTCTGCGTGGAGATTCCGGGCAGAGGACTTGTTACT
>CAZSTY010000054.1:0-7473 GCA_964609885.1 uncultured archaeon | reverse complement strand
GAGCGCACCGAATTTGAACAAGCCATCGCTCACAGAGTCGAGCACGACTATCACGACTGCCCCTGGGAGCATCTTGACAAGTAGGCGCAGTGCACGCCAGTTCTTGGACAGGAAATCGTGCCAGAGTGCCGCACTACGAGTTTCCCCACGAGGGCGGGAGGAGTCAAGCAATGCAGCCCTAGTAATCGCGCTCACGAGTAGAGCGGTGCCACCCACAAGCGCCAACGTACGAAAGCCCTGGCCGAAGCCTTCGATCACAACCAATATATTCAACACAATCAGCGTGACCACACCGAGGACCCGTCCGGCCGAGAATATTGACAATGCAAGACCGCTGTGTCTACGAGGTACCTTGTCCATGACATAGGCAGAAGAGCCACTCTTCACTAGGTTCATTGTCGCATAGATCAGTAGGGCCAGCACCAAGAGAAACGGCTGTGTGAAGAGTCCTGTGATTATCAATGTCACTGCACCAAAGAACATTGCTGCCACGGCGAGATGTCGACGATCTGTGATGTCACCGAGATATCCCCCTGCAATCCTCGAGGCGGCAGCAATCACCATGTTGGCTCCACCGACGAGCCCTATCAGGAGAAAGCCCCAACCTAGGCTTCGAAGATAGAGATTGTAGAAGATGTACAGTACCTCGAACGTATAGAACACCCATGCCGTTCCGAGGAACACTGTGTAGCTCCTCTGTGAGAACACCTCAGAAATGGCCTCGCGCAAGCCGGTGGGCTCGACAGTCTGTTCTCTGCGTGGTATTGCTGTGGTACTGCGTTGCTTGGAATCCATGTGCTCGACTCCGCAGCCACTCCGGGCCATGTGGGAGCAACCGTAATCTCCTTCATGGACCACCGTGGGGCCTCTACGTATGGGTGCCACTCACAGTATTTAGACTCCTAAAATCAGTCCAGACGATAGTCGTGAACAATGGGCACCAGAGCCTCGTGTTTCAATGCATGAAGCCACAGACCCCGACAACTGCAGTCAAGGTTAGCGAGCGAGTCGGAATCTTGCGTGAGCGAAAACCTGCGTATTGCCCGAGTGATTGTCGAGTCGCACAGGCCGCAGTTGTGGGCTCCGCGCTTCTTTCCTGCTGCCACCGGATCGCACACAAGAAGCACGTCCCTTGGTATCTTTCGCCGAGCCCGTACCAGAACCTCCACCACCGTCCAGAGCCACGGAGGCCGGTAGGCATTTGCATCCCACAGCCGCTCCACTAGCGTATAACGCTGGACGTTGACGGGATTCACCGAAACCGTCGTCGCACCCATGTTCGCCGCATCAATAATCGTGTCCACTGCATCACCAAGAGCATCACCCTCGCTCAAGAATGGCGGCTTGATCAGGACATAGGCACGCGTTCCGATGCCGTGTTGTTTCGCGAGTTCGACAGTCAAACGAAACTCCTCACGTGTGAAGCCCTTGTTGACACACACCAGTCTGACGCGGTCATTGCTGCTCTCTAGGCCCATACCCAGTTCGACATTGCGTTCTCCAAGAATATCACGAATCTCCTGCAGCTTTGGTTCGGTGACATATTCTGGCCGGGACTCGAGAACGACATGCTGCACTCTCTGGTCTGCAGCGATGATTCGAAGAATCTCTCGTCTGGCATCAGAGGCGACCTCAGCATCATCGAGAAAACTACCACTGGTGTAGACCTTTATGGACAGTGGGGCCTCAACACCCTCGGCCTTGCTCATCGCATTTCGAAACTGGGCGACAAGATCCTCCGAGGTCACATCCCCGCCAGTGCCGTCCAATAGATAGCTGCACATTGTGCAGCCTCCCGATGCGCTTCGGGCATACGAACAACCAACGGTGGACAGGACTATGGAGAATGCTGTGCCCACGGTATCGCCGATGAGCGATTGTGTGGACCAGACGGAGGCTGGTCGGCGAGGGTTTCTCCTGCGACGTGCGCCAATTGACGAACCCCTTGCGGTTAGACTCTCGTGTGCAACGAGCTCTCTAATCTCTTCGAACTCCTCGCTCATTTCATTTCACCTTGTGCCGGATTGAGACCGCACGACCATTGTCAAACTCACACATCTCACGGCCAGACATCTCACTGCGACCAACCGCCACCACATCGTCGTCCCGGTTCAGAACTATGACTTCATCCCCGGGCCGTATCTGTGGGTCAGCATTGGTCACTGCCACGGCAAACAATGAGCCCCCACCAATCTCCTTGCCATCAAACTTGACCCAGTACCTCCCGAGCTCGGAGAGACGCTCTGCACCACGGAGTGTGAGAGAGAGCATCCCATTGGATGCGATATACGAGAACAGCTGCTCACCTTCAACTTTGCATGTCACTGTATGGTAGAGCTTGCCTCGAAACCTAGCATTCTCGGGCACAAGAAGAGCCGCGGCCCCAGAGCCGAATTGAAAGTCTGCCGTGGCCCGAAGGGTTTCCAACACCAAGGTGTCTTTACCACCTTTCAATCGGAGAATCTCCCTGAGGTCTGATAATGTGGCCTTGAGAGAACTCAGGGACTCCCGCGTTGACACAGACTGTTGGGCATCCACGGTGAACACTATACTCTGCTTGATACGTGACTCTGCCACACGGACTACGTCGCCATATCCGCCAGAAACATGAGCCACAACCACCACGGATGGTGGGAACTTGCGTAGATGCGAAACTAGCGCATCGGCCGCTATGGAGATCTCCTCGGCGTCCCAGTCACCAGTCACAGGAATGTCATAGTTAGCAACGGGATAGATTCGTTCGAGCTCGCGCGGAATCACTCCAAGGGGGGAGGTTATGATTGTTTCAGCAATGGCCCTTCGAGCAGTTCCCAACGCAGACTCGATGGCCTGAGCGAACCTCCTGTGAGAACGCGACTCCGAGTACGGTTTCCGAGCTGAACACGGCAACAGTAGTACAATCTGTTTCCACGGCGGCGGACTGTATCTCGCCTCAAGTTGCTTTCGAAACCTCTTGATTGCAGGGGCATTGTACGACTCCGGACCAATGAGTGGCATCACTCCTGAGCCAACGACCGGGCTGAATTCCTCGAGATATGAGTAGAGGGCCGAGTCAACACGACGCAACAGGCTTGCAAGTCCAGGAGAGGCGTGGGTCATTGACTCCACGAGCCAGCGGAGCAGACCTCTGGACGCTGCGTCGAGTGCCTGCGAAACGACCATGCGATACATGTCTATGTTGTGGCTCAAGAGAATGTTCTCCAGTGGCTCGTTCGACCCCTCTGCATTCGAACAAGCGTGGCAGGAACAGTAGCGCCCCTCAGATAGTGACGATACCTTCTCGTGGCCATTCCACCAGAGGCGACGATGAAGACGGGATGCCTCCTCGGCATGACTGATATCGAGTACATCAAAACCAAGATAATAGAGAAGAGGAACAACAGACGGTTCAATACGCCCAAGGGCAATGGCCAGCCAGTCGACAGGTAGCCTGCTCCTCAGAACCGCAGAGGCGAGGTCCCGTTCTGAGAATATGCCGTCAAACTCGAAGGCAGCAGCGTGGACCCCAAGCTCATGGGCTCGAGACACAATGCGATCGAGACCCTCAATGCCCATTGACCGTGGTATTCGTAGCACCAGTTGAGACCGTTTCTCCGGCTCGCACTCCTCAGCCCAACGCAGCTGTTCCAACACGGTGGTCTCAGCGAGCCTCTCGGACATGCCGGATACTCCCGACAGCGTGGGGATCATCTCCAAAATGACAGCCTCAGAACCCTCTTGGGGATTGGGATGGTCATCATGAAGCATTGACTGGTGAACAATCAGTTTGGCTTGATGGTCAACCATGTGAAGCTCATCGGCTGCACCGTATACAATGTCAAGATTGGGCAACGAAGCGGGTCCCAAGAGAGCGGGAGTCGCCACCTCTGTTCCTGCACATCTCCAGATGCCTCGTCTTGCGGGACCGTCATGACCCCTCTGAACTATCAGTCTAGTTTCGTTGTTCATTGATCGTCACCATGTCTTCTACACTAGTGGTTCATGACCCGAGTACGTTTCCCTGTCGAAGTCGGTCTTCGTACCTGCAAGAATCTGTTCCACACTATCGAGAGCTCCGAGCTTGAACAGAGGTTGATTGTTGTTACCGCACTGGTAAGAGTATGTGCATAGGGGACATCCATCGACCTTCCTGCAGTCGCACTTTGACAGGATTGTCTTCGCTCTTGAGAAAGCCTCGGGCAGCCGACTAAAGAGAAGTCGGGATGCACCATTACCGCCTGGACTCCCATCATAGACGAAGATCACACCCGAGTCGCCCATGGACACGCCCCCGATCTCTCGTGTGCCGCCCCCGGTCAACATGTCACTCGACTCAATGAGAACATGCTCAAGGGCATGAAAAGCGCCACCGTAGAGTTCAACTGGACCCATGGACGGCCCGGAGAGGTTCTGTACCCTGCCCTGAAGGTAATCATTCACAGAGGATTTGGGAGAGGGGGCTCTAAAGCCAAAGCCCCTTGTCAGGTACTTGTACACCAAGGGGGTATCGAGGTCCTCACGCCCAAGGAATTTGCCGCTCCCGGTCTCCTTCATGACATAACCGGTGACCGTCTGTGTCATCTCAAGTGTGCAATACGAAACGTTCAACCCGAGGATACGCTTGGTCTCGTGTACTTCCACGATTCGAGGCATTGTCGAGTAGAGCGGACGCGTATACATCCTCTTGTCTTCAAACGGTTCAACCATGGCGCGTCCCAAGCCTGGCCGGTACTTGAAGTCCACAGACTTGTAGCTCTTCCCTCCGTGGAGGTAGATGGCACCCGGGTGCAGCTCCTGTGCGGCCATGGGCATGGTTCGTGACCCCAGGGTTGTGGAGCCGTGCTTGATCTCAACCGTGTCACCAATCCCACGAATGTTGTAGCTCCTCCATTTCTTTCTGGCCGTGTTAAAGTCCACAACACGTACGTTTCCATCTGTGTCGACTGACACTATGCCGTCCCGTTCAAGAGCCTCGATTATGTGACCTTGGCGCGGAAACATCTGTGTGTTGAGCTTCCCAGTCATCGCAGCTGCAATCAACTGGTAGTAGCCGACCACTTCATTGCCCGGCTCCATGTATGCTGCGTCGATGTCAGTGAAGTACTTGTCTGGCTCATGACGATAGAATGACGATATGGGATCATTCTCTCGCAGAGCAAGAACCGCCACACTCTCTTGCCCCTTCCTACCGGCCCGCCCGATTCTCTGAGTGAGCCTCGTTATAGAAACTATCATGCTGACCACACAGTCTAGGTCGCCGATGTCAATTCCCAGCTCAAGCGTGGGTGTCGAAACGATGACTGGTAGGTCACCCCTCTTGAAACTGTCCTCGACGTTCCTGCGGTAGCTCTTGGAGAGGCCCGCTCTGTGGACCATGGACTTCACGCCCTGCTGACGGAGAAGAACATTGAGAAGCTCAGCCTCCGTGTGTGTGTTGCCAAAGACGAGCGTCTTGAAGCCTCCTCGCAAGAGAATACGGACAATGTCTGTAATCATGCCGTACTTGCTCCTGTTGCCAGGATAGTACATGAGGAAGTGAACAGGGCCTCGCCTCGCGCTCTTCGACTCAATCAGCTGCACATCACTATCAAAGAGAAGGTCGGCGAACTCCTTGGGATTAGAAACCGTGGCAGAGGCGCCAATCTTCTGGAATGTTCCGGCCTCCAACTCCAGTCGCTTGAGAATGTAGAATACATTCGTGCCCATGGAGCCTGTGTACAGATGAATCTCATCCAGTACGACATACTGCACCGTGTGCAACAGCGGGACAAGTCGCGACCTACTCCAGCCAAGATGATAGTGCAGAACGTCAGGGTTCGTGAGTAGAATGTCGGGAGGACGGTCATAGATCTTTTGACGTTGGGCCTGTGTCACGTCACCGTCGAATACCGCAACTGTGAGGCTCGCACTCTTGCACAATTCCCGAATCTTTTCATACTGATCACGGGCAAGCGCCTTTGTCGGATAGATGAGGAGTGCACGAACGCCCGGATTCATGAACGCATCATCAATGTGCTGTACAAGACGCGTGATGATAGGCAGAATGAAGGCCTCTGTCTTCCCTTGGCCCGTGGGAGCCGCAATCACCACATCTGCGCCGCCGAGGATTGCGTGATACGCGCGTTCTTGGAAGTCGTAGAGGCGACTTATGCCTCTTGCTCGCAGGCCCTCTCGTGTCCTTCGTGGAATCGAGAGGTCATCAATAGAACACCCGTACTCGGCCTCTGTGGGAGGCATGTAACGGTATCTGACGAGATAGTCGCGGCGTGCCTCAACGAGTATGCGGAGCGCCTCAGGAAGATCATCGATTCTCGCACCACCCTGCTCAATCTTCTCGCGAACTGCCTGTACGGTTTCGACAGGCTCGAAACGCGAACCGCGCTTCTGAGAACGCTTGGAGCGTGTCGTGACCTTTGGTCGACGCCTAGCCTTGGCACTGCTATGCGTGGTAATCTTACCGGAAACGACCGCGCGGGTGTACTCATCATAGGCGTCAAACAAATCCTTCTTGCGACCATCGACAAGGAGTTCTGCACCACATGTGGTACACCGTACCGTCCAGATGTTTCCACTCTTGAATATGTCCAACCTAGACCCACACTTGGCACAGTGTAACACAGGCATGAGAACGCACCGGGAACAAAGCTCCCGGCCGGTTTCGGCTTATCAAGCTTTACGCGCCGACAATGAGGCCATGTCAATTGCTGTCCCAATCCATACGCATTTTAGATGAGATAACTGAGTCCCACGGGAATGGGGTTTCCAATTCCCCGCGGGAGGCGACTTCTGCGTCAAGACTCATTCCACCATGTGCTTGGGCAGACATTCTCTCGCGAGACCTATCGCAATCCTTTTTAGCGGTTGTGCGCGCTTCGTACACAACCGCCTGCACGACGCGACGGGAGATGAAACAGCAAATGGTTGAAGAAATCAACGCAGACCAACTTGACAAGGTGATTAGCGAGAACAAGGTAGTATTCGTGGACTGCCATGCCGTGTGGTGCCACCCGTGCAGGATACTCAGTCCAATCCTTGAAGGCCTGGAGGAGAAGTACTCGAACAAGGGATTCAAGGTCGTAAAGATTGATGTGGACGAGAACAGGGAGTTCAGCGCCCAGAATCAGATCACAGGTGTTCCCAGTGTCATTGTCTATAGCGAGGGGCGCCGTGTGATCTTTGATGACGGCAGCGGCAGGAAGCTAGACAAGCTTGTTGGCGTTATGCCTGAGGAAGTATACACACAGATCATAGAGAATCTGCTGGCTGAAGAGGCTGCATAGGCAGCCCGCCGTGGGACTCTGTCCCACACACTTTCTTCTTTGCCGCATGACTTTAAGGCTGCAACGTCAGATTCTGTCACACGGGAGTTGAGTTGCAATGGTCAGAGATGTTTCTCCAGAGGAACTCGAAGATATTGTGAAGAACACAAGAGTCGTTCTAGTCGACTGTTGGGCGGCATGGTGTAGTCCTTGCCGTGCACTCGCGCCAATTCTT
>CAZSTY010000053.1:0-7559 GCA_964609885.1 uncultured archaeon | reverse complement strand
CTCAGACCGGAACATCTTCGTTGTCTTGGGGGACGCGGGGCTGGGCAAGACGTGGTACATGGCTCAGATGTCCGCACGGTGCGTCACCATGGCCTCCCCGACGTTCTTTGTGCCTCTAAGTCATGGCATCAAGTCCCTCACGACTATCTTCCAAGTGGAGACAATTCCGTCGCTCGTAGACCTGCTAGACCCAGTTCTCAGCGAGGCAGGGGAGCACGCGTACATCTTCCTTGACGGCCTGGATGAGATGGACCCGTCAAACATCAGGTATCTGCTCGGAGGGCTCGCCACGGCTCGGTCTGACTATGTTTCTTTCGTCATATCGTGCAGGACAGCAGACTGGGCCTCGAACAGGGCCATTGTCCGTGGTGCGAATGAGCTGAAGTACTACATTTACCAAGACCAAGAGGCAACCGATGCCTCGCGCTCGTTGGGAATTGGTACGCCGGTCTCAGTCCTGATGACTGAGTTCACGGATAGCGAGCTGCGGGCTGCGATGAAGAAGTATGGCATTCCCGACGAAGTTCCGTTTGATCTATTGCCGCTTCTCAGTAAGCCATACATTCTCAGGCTGACCGCGGAGTGGTACCAGAAGGTCGGTTCACTACCCTCGCCATCATCGCCGGAGTTTCTGGACCTATTCGCTGGCGGCCCCAAGTACGCGGACTCGGTGTTCCGAAGACTCGGGATTCTCACAGAGCGCGACTCGCTCTACGCGACTGTTGAGAAGCTGATAGAGGCTCAGTGTGACTCGTTGCCTCTATTCGACCTCCCGATTGAGGCAGAATCAAGCACATTCACAACCTTGGTATCATCTGGGATGTTGAGGATACGAATCGACAAGAGTGGAACAGCCGTTTCACTGAGTCCCGAGTTTGTTGTCCCCTTAGTATCGCTGACGGTTCTTCGATACAGATCAGACCCACCTCGTCTTGAGAACCTGCTGACGAGGGTTTCACAGTTCTTGCCGGACAAGGCGGCAGTCATCTCGCGAATAGTGAAGCAGTTCGTGTCGGGAATACACGAAACACCGGCACCCTCTCATCCGGTTCGGCCCGTTGGGACTCAGCCACCCTCAACTGAAACGGAGACTCCAGCTTCACCTGTGGGGTCTTCTGGCGAAGAGCCTCCCATCCAATCAATTGACATCTTTAGGAGTACGCCACGTGAAACAACGTCGGCCGGTGCAGATACAAGTGCGATTGAGGAGCCACCCGTACAGTCAATTGACATCTTCCGTGGTTCTTCAGAGCCTTCGTCGCGTGCCCCGACACCAGAGAAGAGTTTGGAACAGTCCTTTGTCTATGTTGACGAAGATGAGGAGGAGCACACCGATTCGGAGGATTCAAGCGGAGGGTCGTCAGGCGGCTACCCTCCGATAGTGAAGCGGTTGATCTACCTTGTCAACGACTCGGACCCACGGGTTCGCAGGGGAGCAATCATGTCGCTTGGCCTCGCCTCGACAGCCTTTCTCGAGGAGGAAGAGCGAATGCTTCTCCTCCGTCCCTTCCTCGACGACCCCGACTCGGAGTTCAGAAGTAGTGCCGCTTGGGCGATTGCCACAGTAAGCGCCTCGGTCAGAAACATAGATGAACGACTGGACATTGCCCGTCTCCTTGTAGAAGACGAGGAGTGGGCTGTGCGTAGGGCCGGCGCATTTGCCGCTGCTCTTGTGACCTCGAAGACAGACGCCAAGAGAGGGCACGAGATCATCAAGCCTCTATTGGATAGTGTTGATGGTCAGATTCGTAGCGGAGCTCTCTACGGATTGGGTGTCGCCGGCATGTTGTATCCCGATTCCGAGGATGCAATCGAAACTGCGATGAAGTTCCTTGAGGACACGCATGATGACGTTCGTGGAGCTGCAGCTCTGGCTCTCGGTCTGCTTGCGTCCACTCAGGGTGATTGCAGTCGGATAGTAGAGGTGCTCAGTCCGCTGCCCGCAGAGGGCTACGGGAGAATGCGTGTCACAGCCACGATGGGCCTGTGTCTGATAGGGACCCGCGTTGAAGACTGTCCCGGGATAGTCAGGACAGTCACCCCTCTCCTTGAGGATGCTGAACCTATGCATCGCTCTGCGGCGGCAATCGGACTCGGGCTGGCCTCTGCAGGACTCGCTGATGCTCGTGAGATGTTGGATCTCATTCGGCCTCTTCTCGACGATGAGGAGCCGGAGGTCCGTTTCTCTGCGGGCGTGGCCATGGGCCTAGTCGCCGCCAACTCATCGGATCCCCTGGTGATGCTCCGGTCCCTCACGGACTCGCGCGATGAGTTCGTCCGGGCTGCTGGTGCTCTGGCAGCGGGAATTGTCGCTACACGCTTCGGAGACCCATCAGACGCGATTGAGTTGATCAGACCACTGACTGCAGACTCAGAGAGGACTGTGCGGAGGGCAGGTGTGATGGCTCTAGGTCTTGCAGCCTCCAAGATTAAAGAGGTAGATGCCCGGGTCAAGTTGCTCAAGGAGTTCCAAGAGAGCCCAGATGACCCGGCGAGGCACGGTGCTGCCATAGCGTTCGGGCTTGCCTCAAAGGAGATTGAGATTCCGCATGGTGTTGTCATCGGGGAGGCCCTCTGGGGCAGCACGCCGTTTACCCGTGAGGAGTGTCTGGTCTTGGGAATGGCGATGAGCCTCATGGTCCGCTTTGGGTATTGAGTGACCGTGAGCAGTAACGCCCCCTGTCATCTCAGGCGTCGCCGCCATATCCACACCAGCACAGCCACGCCAATGGCAACAATGCCAATTGTGGCCACGACAAGCAAGCCGTTGAGGACGGGGATTCCGGCTGCTGGCAAGGTGTCCGTTACTGTTGCTACTGTACCGGGTGGGTACGCACCAGCCGATCCTGTCATGCCACTGTGAGCAGTCGCGGTGTCCTGTATCGTCATCTCTGTCGTAAGTATTAGACCGGTGTACCCCTTGACGACCACGCCGTAGTGCAGTGACAACCAGACAATCTCGTCGCGTACGAGACTATCACTGCCCGCAGCAATGGCCAGCTGTTGGAGATGTCGGATTCGATCCTGCGCCCATATCTTCTCCACTTGCGGCTTCTCGGTCGTGGCAGGGCCAGCCTCATTGTCGTAGTGCACAGTCCCAGTGACGAAGTCAACAGTCGTGTTGATTGTCAATGATTGCAGGTAACGCCCCGTGATCATGACCTCTGTGCCGTTGAAGAACGGCGAGCCGCCAAGACCAGTCTGGGTGTTGACCTCAGTGGCCCCTGTTATCGAGATGGAGAAGCTCGTCGCTATTGGCGTGGACAGCATCTGATAGAATCTCAGCATCTGCGCTGTAGCCTCGCTACCGGGTTGGATGAACTTGAAATAGCCGCGGTTTTGGGAAGCCAGATTGGCCATGAGCGTGGTGTCTGCGTCACTCCCAAACGCGATGGTCGAGATGGAGACGTTGAGATTGTTGGCCTCTCGCACATCATTCAGAATAATCTCAGGGTCTGTGTAGGGGCCTGATGTGGGCAGCCCGTCTGACAGGACTATCATGACTCTTACGTATTCGCCACCGACAAAGGTGTCTAGACCATCAATGCAGGCACTGTAGAAGTTGGTGGAACTCAGAGGCTCTAGTTCCATGACCCAGTCCTGTGCCGCGTCAATGTTGTCCGTGGTGCCCGGCTGAGGGGTTCCCCAGAGTTTCGTGACGCCGTTGGAGAAGGCGATGACATCGAACAGGTCTTGTGATGACAATTCTCCAATCATCGATGAGAACGCCTCCTTGGCCTGTGCAAGCTTCTCTCCACTCATCGAGCCTGAGACGTCTATGACGAAGACATACTGACGCGCAGCTCGTTCACCAGGTTCGGTGACAACAGGGGCTAGAAGGTATACGAAGAACTCATGCGTCCCGTTGGTGTAGGTGAGAATCTTGCTGTCCCCGCCAGAGGTGGTAAGGGCATAGGTGATTGCTAGGTCTGACGGGATAGAGTAGTCGTGCGCCTCGTATGTGAGGCGAACGCCGTCTGCCAGATAGTGGATATGAAAACCGTCTATACCTCTCACGCGATACCCAATCACGTCCTCATAGGTACAATGTATTGATATGTCAAGTGAGAAGTCCGACCTGATCTTCAGCATCTTGGACACGGGCAGACTAAGATCGTATCTGCCAAGGACACGCACGAGCAGGCCCTCTATGTAGATGACAAGAGTGGCCGTGGCGTTGGCCTCTATATTGAATCTCACCTCGTATCCGCCGTAAGTCGAGAGAACAAGTGCGGCGGTCTTATTAGCCTGCACACTCTCATTGTACTCCTCGATTGCCCGTTGTACCTCGGCCAGGCGGCCCCAATACGTGGTGTTGCCCATACGGATTGATATGTTGCTTAGAGTGAGTCCCTCTTGCACCCCTGCGAACCACGAGATCTCCGTTGCCGTGTCCGACTCCGTATTGTCAAACACGAAGGTGTATGTCAAGTTGACATAGTTGTCAACTATTGTCCCCTCTACTGCCACACTGCTGGGCACTAGGGTCTCTTGTTCTTCTGCACTGACCGGGATGGCCAGCACCAGACTGACAAGGAGAATCCATATCATTCCACCCGTGATAATCTTCAGCTTCATCTCACTCACCGCTCTTGTGCCTAAGTAAAATAGTGCCCACGAATTATCAATAGTCTATTCTTGGAACGTCGGAGAAGCAAGCTGTTCAATTCATAGGTCGTAGTTGTTCGAAATATCGAACAGATGTCCTCTGTGTTGTGTCACGATTGCGCCGCCATTGAGAACCGTACATTCATACGCCGTACGTTTGCGGGATTAGGAACACGTTATGCCGGTCGTCTTTTTGGCATCTCCCAATGGTCAGAACTACGCTACTATGCCAATACAGTATCCGCGCCTGCATTGCGGGCGGAGTGAAAGCATTGCAGCCCTGCCTTCGACAGATATTTGAACCGGGGAATCATAGGACCGATGCGCGGTGAACGACTTGCACTTTTCCGGGCCCAAGCTGGCAATGGCTTTTCTGTTTCTTGCGTTTCTCTTATCAACTGCGCCCGTGCCTGTCGCCTCGCGTCTGGCAGGCGGGCCGACTCCTATTCAGTATCCTCACAACACTGATCTGCTGTTCAACGGCACGACCGTGCATGGCTTTGTGACCTCCCATGACGGGCACCTCTATTTTGAGGACGACACCAGAGCCCGGTTCTGGGGTGTCAACCTTGTTGACAAGATGTGTTTCCTCACAGCAGATCAAGTTGACAGTCTAATTGACGTGCTCAAGGCGTCGGGCGCGAACATGGTTCGACTTCATCTCATGGACGCTCATCTCTCACAATCGCTGATTGACTATTCTTCTGGTAACACGTCAAAACTGAACGACGACATGCTGGCCCGTCTGGACTACCTGCTATACAAGTGTAGGGTGGCAGGGATCTATGTCTATCTCGACCTGCTTGATGGCCGGGAGTTCTTGGAGTCCGACGGTGTTGTAAATGCGAGCGAGTTGGGCCCGGAGGCAAAGGTGATTTCCATATTCGATGGTCACTTGATTGAGCTACAGAAGCAGTACGCGACCAATCTGTTGACCCATGTCAATCCGTATACGGGTCTGGCCCTCGTGGATGACCCCACCATTGCAGTTGTTGAGATAACGAATGAGAACGGAATGTTCTGGGATTTACTGGGCGACGTAAAGGGCTGGGCTGGCATCCCCGAGCCGTACTACAGCGAGCTGAAGAGCAAATGGAATGACTGGCTTGTGCAGGAATATGGCACCCGTCAGAATCTTGACAACACATGGGTTGATCACTATGGCACCCATGGCCTTCTGGCGGACGAGGACCCAACTGCGGGTACTGTGAGGCTTCCTGATGTTGTGGAGGCATGGAAGCACACGGCCGGCGGGAGATCGTACGACAATGCGACAATAGGCCATGCTAGAGCCAATGACGGGTCGCGGTTTGCCTACGACTTGCTGTGCAACTACTACACGACAATGAAACAGCATCTCCGCTCTCTCGGGGTGAAAGTGCCAATCGGAGCCTCCGACAACCAGTGGCAGGTACATCCCCCCACGCAGCTTGCCATCAAGAAATGTCTCGACTTCAGTGCTGCAGGTTACTATCATGACCACCCCACGTTTCCTGGCAGTCCTCTGATGACAATACGAAACACTCCCGAACTCTTCGAGGACACCGAGTCCATCCTGCCCATATTGAGCGCGCAGAAGATTGCTGGTGTGCCGATGATAGTCCGCGAGTGGAACGATGTGTTCCCGAATGACTACCGGTCCGAGTCAATGATTCAGATGGCCACCTTTGCGGCGCAGCAGGACTGGGACGGGGTGCTGATTCACCACTTTGCCGACGACTTCTTCTCCCTTGCTGAGGGCCAGCAGAAGACTCTCTGGTGGTCAACCCTCCACGATCCGGCGCGCTGGCCACAGTTCAGCGTCGCTGCAAGGATATTCTTGGGCCAGTTGGTGAGTCCGCTCAGCACGGTGATTGACATTGGCTATTCGTACACAGACACGTTCTACGCCGCTCACTTTGATGATCCGTGGTTCTATAGAGCCGCCCCCTATTTTGGCCGGGTTCAGAACTATTACTTTGACTCCACCTACAATGGGACCGCTGATGTTGTGATAGGCTCAATGAGGACGAATGGGGCTACGTATCCCGGTACTGGCGGCACCAAGACGGCCATCATCGCTCCGTACTACTGGTACTGCGACCTCTACAACCAGGAGTTGAACCAGACTGCGACCGCAAAGCGTCTGTATCCCGGTCTCACATTCACGGCTGGTTCGTCGAGTGGAAGCGGTCACTTTGCTGGTTTCGCCTACGACAGTAAGGACATTACGTGGTCCCACTACTATGGTATCTCAGTGTCGACCCTTCCGTCTGGGGCGTCCGCCTTCGGCAGTTCAGCGAGTGGTTTCTGGTGTGCCGGTTTCGTCGACTCGTCTTCTGTGATCATGTCCATGTGGGACTATCAGACGACCAACAAGACCGTGTTTCATGACTGGGACTACGCACCTCATGCCGGGGGTGATCACAATGTGTTCGAGGTGTATCGCCATGACAGTCTTGCCGCTCGAATCCTCATAGACGCCCTATCGCACTGGGGAATGACCTCGATGAACTACTCCTATTGGGACATGCGAACGTGGGCGGATGACTCGGGAGTCTGGGTTCGCAATGAGACCTCCGGTGTCTTCACTCTCAGCACGGATTGCGTTGCCGCGTTAGTGGGCTTCGCAAACGGCACGACTGCGGTTGGGGGCATCACATTCGAGAGCAATGATCATCACTTTGCCGCATCGGTCATCTCGGTGGACGGCCAGCCTCTCGCCACCTCCAACCATATGGTCTTCACGGCTGTTGGTGACGCATGGAACACCAATCAGGAACTGGTTCTCAGCTACGACTCTGGGGCTGGTACAGCCTATTCCTACATGAATAGCTGGGACTCTGTGGGCGACCCACCCGTCAACTACGAGGACATCTTTGTCCGGGCCTATTTCGGCCGTCAGATCAGCGCCTCGGTCATTCTTCGCGGGATATACGGAGCTCCGAAGAGCGTCTTTACAACAACCTCAA
>CAZSTY010000052.1:0-7674 GCA_964609885.1 uncultured archaeon | reverse complement strand
GCGTTGACGCGTTTCTCAACAAGCGCGAGCCCCACTTCAAGCACAAGTAGCTTCAGCATCTACACGGCGGCGACACGGTGCCGCCGCTCCACTATCTTTTGTCTACCAAGATTTTTTCTCCATCTTGCCGCAGCACTCCACGCTCGCATAGAAGCCTCACATGTTTCTCCAGCATGATCTCTTCGAAGACGAGATACACCTCGTGTGGGATTCGGGGATAGATGGTGGGAACGGCTGCAAGTTTCTCGATGGTGTCATGGCCTTTCTCAACGTTGCGTACTATTCGCTGGTTTCGCTCATCGAAGACGGCAAGGTATGCCTCAAGCCTGTCCTCGAGTTCGTTCGTGACGGGATTCATGAGGTGACTGCTTATGCCCATCGCGGGTCGCATGTCCATTATCCTCCTGATGGACTCCTTGAACTGGACTATGTCACTCACCTCATTGCCGTACCATGGACCGAAACGAGTCAGGTCGATGTCAACTAGGTAGATCACTTTCCGGCCGTTGATTCCAATACATGTGTGATCCTGCGTGTGACCCGGTGTGTGTATTGGAATGAGTTTCACGTTGCCGCAGTCTATGCTCTCCCCATCCCGGAACGTACCCGTGATCTCGTAGTCCTCCGTGACATGTGGAAGCCACTTCTTGATGAAGCTCTCCCAAGCGTGATAGTGCGCTCGCCCTCTGATGCCATAGCAGTCCACAAGACCCTCAAAACTCTCTGTACCCTCAACTCCCAGTTCATGGCATACTATGTCACAATGGGCGACTCTCCTTATTCTCTCCGCGTAGCCCTTGTGGTCCACATGAAAGTGCGTCAACACTATCTGGTCCACATCTGAGAGCTCATGACCGAGATCCTTCAGCGTTCTCTCTATATGAGGGAGAGAGGCGCCCGCGTCCACCAATGTGAGGACCTCGTCGTCTATGAGCAGACAGTTGGCCTCTGGGAACCTCGCACGGTTCGCTCCGCGAATCAGATGCACCCTAGGAGCGATCTCGATGTGAACAGAGTACTCCTGTGTCAATGCGATCCGGTGCCACTTGGCCAAACCACAAGAAAAAGTGCTTGATTGAGTCTTGAGCGCAGCTTAGCCCCTGCCAGTATAATTCATATTGATGTTATCGAACATGTAGCTCTCTGCTGTGGTGAGCTACATGAGTCAAAGGGTGTTCGCAGTATTCGACATCGGGACGACCGGTGCGCGTGCCTGTCTTGTCGACGAGGAGGGTCGTGAGATATGTCGCGAGTATGAGGAGTACCCGCGCCCGCCACGCGAGCTGGGAACGCATGAGCAGCTCGCGGATACGTTTTGGCGGACTGCATGCAACACGATGCAGAGGGCCCTCTCCGGATGCAAGCCGGGCAGCGAGGCAGTCATTGCCTGTGTTGTTTCCACAACTCGGGATTGCATCACGCCAGTGGACGAGGACGGGAACGCACTTGCGCCTACCGTGACATGGGTTGACAACCGATCCACTGAACGTGCCAAGGAACTGGCCGAGGACATTGGGCCGAGAAAGAGCGTCAACAAGATGATGTGGTTTGCCGAGAACAGGCCCGACCTGTTCAAGAAGGCACACAAATTCCTGACTCTTGATGCGCTCATCAACCATCGCCTCTGTGGGCGAATGGTGACCGAGCCGGCGAATGCCCGCTACGGCCCAATCGACCATGAAACCTTGAGATGGTCAGACAATCTATGCGAACTGACGGGAATCCCGATGGACAAGCTTGCAGAGATCGCAACACCTGGGGAGGTCATTGGTCATGTCCATAGAGAGGCCGCAAAACTGACAGGTCTTCGCGAGGGGACCCCCGTAGTCATGGGCTGCGGGGATCAGCAGTGCTCTGCGCTGGGGACTGGGACCATTAGGCCCGGCGTCATCAAGGCCACCACAGGTACTGGTACGTTCGTTATCACCCATGTAGAGGAGTTCATTGAAGACCCCTATGTGCTGTTCTGCAATCCCTCTGCGATTCTTGGCGAATGGATTCTTGAGGGCGTCATACCCGGTACGGGTCTTGCGTACAAGTGGTTCAGGGACCAGTATTGCGAGCGGGAAGTTGCTCTGGCGGCTGAAACACAACAGGATGCCTACGAGATAATTGAGAGATCCGCTAGTTCAGTCCCCGCCGGCAGTGATGGTCTGGTGGTCTTTCCGTTCATGGCATACAACAAGGGCATATTCTACAACCTTGGTTTTGGCCATACGAAGGCTCATGTGGCTCGAGCTATCATGGAGGCCAACGGTTATGGGATTCAGATGTACGTGCAGATGATGGAAGGCATGCTTGATACCGAGTTCTCCGAGTTGAGAATCGACGGGGGCGGTTCGAACTCTCCATTGTGGAGACAGATCATTGCTGACTGCATAAACAAACCCGTGCTTCTGCCGCGTTCGCGTGACTCCACAGTCATAGGTGCTGCAATCTTGGCGGCCGTTGGTATGGGTGTCTATGGTGACCACAAGGAGGCCGTGGACAACATGTTCCACGTCGAGGAACGGCGCCAGCCGATTCCAGAGAATGTCGCAATCTACGAACAGCAGTATGCGGTGTTCAACAAGCTGATGCTCGCAGAGATGTCTGAGATAATTGAACTCACGTCGTGATCGAGAAGGACGGGAGGCTCTCCTCCCGTCTAAGATCTGTCTTAGTCCGAACCCCGCTCGCTCTCTTCCCAGAACCTCCCAAGTAGCACCATGGCAAGAATCAGTTCAGAACCCGTCACGCGCTGAGCGATAAACTCGATGCTCTCACTCACGGTTGTCCCGTGTTCCCATCCCTGTCTTGCAATATCAACTAGGTCCTCGAAACGGTGTTCGGGGATTCCAAGTGCGTCAGTGATCTTCGACTCATCATGTCCTACAATCGTAAGTACACCCAGACTATACGTTGGCACTATTCTATCACCAATTTCGACAAGAGGGCTTGCCGTTATATTATGCCCTCACATAGCTAGTCCTTTTAATCTATCTGGGACTGAATCGTGGTTGCTGTCTGCATTGCGTCGGTATATGCCGAAATGCTTCTATTGATGGGACGGCCTGTTAGTTTGGCATTCCTGCTCACGGATGGAGACCGAATGTGATGAGTGACTATGATGTCGTTGTGATTGGAGGAGGCAGCACAGGAACGGCTGTCGCACGTGATTGTCAGATGCGAGGGCTCAAGACACTCCTACTGGAACGGGATGATATTGCCTCTGGGACCGTTGGCACCTGTGCCGGCATGATCTCTTCGGGTCTCAAGTACATGAACGAGCCCGAGATTGTGGACATGTGCTCATCGGAGGTTGTACACCTCAAGCGTATCGCCCGCCACATCATCATGAAGAACCCCATCCTCACTCCAATGCTTGAGATGAGTGACCTCTCCTCCGGTGGCAACTTCGCCGAGGAGTACTCCAAGCGCGCAGCCGAACGCGAGGTCCCGCCTGTCATGTTTCTGACTCCCGAGGACTCCCTGAAGATTGAGCCGATGCTCAACCCGGAGATTATTGCGTCACTCTACTTCGAGGAGTACTTCATCGACCCGTTCAGGCTCTGTCTGCTTCAAGCAATCGATGCCAAGCGCCGCGGGGCTGACATTCGCACGTACTGTGAGGTCACGAACATCATCGTTCAAGATGGTAGGGTGACAGGAGTCGAGTTCTTCGATCGCCTGACCGGCAGGCTCGAGTCGGTTTCCACACGTATCGTGGTGAACGCTACGGGACCATGGGCCGAGAAGGTCGCAGCGTTGGCCGGGATGCCACTTGAACTTCGACTGAACAAGGGTGCTCACGTCATTCTTGACCGCAGAGTTGTCAACGTGGGCGTCATCGCCAAGGCCGTCGATGGGCGGATGATCTACCTATTTCCCCACGAGAACACAGTTCTTCTAGGGACGACGGCGTTGGACACGTGGGAGGACCCCGATTCTGTTAGAGCATCGCACGACGAGATAGAATACCTCCTCAAGAGCATGGAATGGGTGGTTCCATCGATTCGGGAAGCGCGCGTGGTTCGGGCGATGGAGGGCATTCGGCCACTCGTGGCAGACTGGAAGATTCCTGAGGGGGATGTGACACGAGGCTATCGGATTATCGACCATGCCGGTGATGGCGGGGAGGGAATAATCAGTTTCACTGGTGGAAAATTGGTGATGTGCCGTCACATGGCCGAGTCGGTCACAGATCTCATCTGCGAGAAACTGGATGTGGAGCGGGAATGTCATACGCACATCGAACCACTACCGGGCAATGAGGACGATGTCGACGTTCTCGCACTCGCATCGGAGTACGGAATATCTGCTCATGTCGTAGAGCGGATGAGAGCACGTCGCGGCACTGAGGTTCGGGCAGTGCTCGAACTGACGCGTGACAGGCCAAACTGGAAGACGAAGATCTGTACGTGTGAACCTGTCATTGAGGGCGAGATTCGGTACTCCATCCGACATGAATTCCCGCAGACGGTCAATGGCCTTCGTAGGAGGCTCAGGATAGGTACTGGACCATGTCAGGGGACGTTTTGTACCTACAAGGCTGCGGCGATACTCGCCGAAGAGCTCGGTCTGACAGGGCAACAGTACCTCCACGAGGTGCTGAGCTATCTCGGCGAACGATGGAAAGGAAAGAGACCGCCAATGCGTGGAGGTCAGCTTCCGCTTGAAGAGATAGTCCAGGGGATGTACGCGTGCGTTGCCAATCTTGATCACACGGGGCCGCCACAGGAACGTCAGCCATGGGAGGAGGTGTGAGCTGTGGAGATTGTGGCCGATGTTGCAGTGATTGGTGGAGGAATGGCTGGCCTCGTTGCGGGAACAGCGGCCTCGCAGGCCGGTCTTTCCGTCGTCGTTCTGTCGCGAGGGCACGGTGCCACAGCGGACTCCTCTGGGGCCATTGATGTGATAGGCTATCTACCACTTGCGACAACCCCGACAGCCTCTGCGATAGAGGGCCTACATCTTCTTGCTGCTCTGCACGTTCTGCACCCGTATTCTGTCCTTGGGCTTGAACGTGAGTCACTCGTTGTCAACGGGGATGTCGTAGTGGAGAGAGTACAAGAGGCGATTGAGTGGTTTCTCTCCACGGTCGCTGGGTCTGAGCTACCTCATGTCGGCAGCCTCGACAGCACGATAATGGCATGTTCCCCACTCGGAACACTGAAGCCAACTGCTCTACTGCAACAGACGATGTGGTCAGACTCGCTCATGGATGAGGACAACGTTGTGATGTTTGCTGGAATTCGCGGGTATCCCGACTTTCACTCTGGCATGGCTGCAAAGACGTTTCTTGAGGAGCGTCAGGCCTTGCAAGAGGGACCGCGTAGAGTGATCAACTGCACAGTGGATCTGTCGGATCTTCTCCCGGTGTCTAACCTCTCCGCTGTCGAGCTGGCGCGTCTGTTCGACACCGATGAGGGTCTCAGGCATTTTGCGGAAGCTCTCCAATCCCACGTTGAGGGGACGGGGGCCTCCCATGTGGTCTTGCCTCCGGTCTTGGGCCTTGAGCATGCAGCCACAGCTAGGTCTGAGCTCGAGTCGAGGCTCGGAGCTGAGGTAATCGAAACGATTTCGTTTCCCCCATCAATACCAGGGGCACGTCTTCAGGCTGCTCTGGAGGCCGCCCTAAGACGAGCCGGTGGTCGTCTTCTCAAGGGTCATGAGGTCATGGGCACTGAAACCTCGAAGGATCGAGTCACGGGCATTAAGGCAAGAGGTCCACGCAGGAGCGTGTCTGTCACTGCAAAGAGCTACGTTCTGGCCACAGGAAAGTTTGTTGGCGGGGGTCTGGCGGGCGACGAGCGAGGCCTGCGGGAAACCGTGTTTGGACTACAGGTCTTTGATGGCGACAGGATGTCTGTCACCGAGACTCGCCCTCAGAAACTGACCGACTTGACTTGGGTCACGGAGAGAGGGCATAGGCTCTACACTTGCGGTATTGGTGTGGATGACCATCTGAGGCCTGTGGGTCTCGACGGCCGCGTGTATGCTGCAAACCTGTTTGGTGCGGGCGCCGTGCTGGCCGGATACAACTACATCGCAGAGAAGAGCGGCCTCGGTGTGGCGATTGCAACAGGCCATGCTGCAGCCATCGAGGCCGTGAACTTTGCCACGGAGGCCAAATCATGAGCGAAGAAGAGGCATACGAGTTCGTAAAGAACACACTAAGGGAAGAGGGCATCGTACCATATCACGGTCATGAACTCAAGGCAGTGAAATCGGTCGAGCAGTGTATGAATTGCGGGCTGTGCCTCAATCACTGCCCCGTCGTGCGGGCGGTGGGTGTAGACCGATTCAGTGGTCCTCGCGGGATTGCGGTGGAGTTGAGTCGCTCGCCTCCCGAATACTGGAGCACGGCTGACACAATCTATCTCTGCACAGGATGTGGTACGTGTCGCGAGGTGTGCCCCAAGAACGTCGACATCCCGTCAATCGTCATTCTCATGCGTGCGAGGATCTTCAAGCGTCGAAGTGATCTTGTGCCAAAGAGCCTGCTGCAGCTCTCTGAGACCTTGGCCAAGTATGGGTTGGCCTTCACACCTTGGGAGGACGAGGAGGATAAGGTGGAGAGCCGCGATGCACGCTTGGAGCGTCACGGCCTACCCCATATCGCGGACAGAATCAAACCCGGAGCAGAGGTGCTCTACTATCCGGGATGCCAGGCTGAGGAGCGTTCCCAGGAGATCAGGGAGGCTGCAAAGCTCATTCTCGACTACTTCGATATTGACTTCACCCTTCCCACCGAGATGAGCTGTTGCGGTCTGCCAGCAAAGCTGATTGGTGACGAGGAAACCGCGAGGTCGTTGGCGTCAAGGCTGACCGAACAGGTCCGCTCCCTGAAGGTGAGAGCGGTCGTCACAACTTGTGCGGGTTGCACCTCCCGTATTCTTGAGATTGCCGAAGAGGAGAACTGGGGTGTCCCTGTCTACCACATGGTCGAATTCCTTGCGGAGCGTGTTGGTATCGATCGTCTTGGGGCCGAGTTCTCCAAGGGCGCATCAGAGGGTGGGATTACTGTGACGGTGCACGACCCATGCCATCTCATTCGCCATGTGTCGCGGCTTGTGATGGATAGTGCTCTTGAGATACTAGGGGCCATTCCTGATGTTGAGTTGGCGGACTCGGGGGTTGCGGACTCGTGTTGTGGTGGCGGTGGGTTGGTGGGATATCACGCTGCTGACGTGTCAAGTTTGGTCACAGCACGAAATATCGAAGCGATTACTCGGCGTGATCCGGACCGCGTTGTGGCACCGTGTCCGTTATGCACATCCCAAATCGAGAACGAATTATACAGACACGGCAGCGGTATAGAGGTCGACGATCTCACCGTGTTCATGGCCAGACATCTTCCCTTGCGGAGGTGACCTCTTCATGCTAGATGAGAAGACCAAGGCTGAGGCTGTTCATCGCATCTCGGAAGTTGTCGGTCCCGAACATGTGACCGTTCACGAAACCGACAGGGTGTTGAACGCCCACGATGCATGGCCGCTGAGTGAGGCCAAGATTCGTGCCGGTGAGATACTACCTCTTGCAGACATGGTGGTCTTTCCAAGTAGCACGGAGGAAGTGTCGGAAGTACTCAAGATTGCAAACGACCTGCGAATCCCAGTAGTACCCGTTGGAGGAGGGGCCGGGACGTGCGGAGGAACTCTCCCAATCTATGGTGGGATTCAGCTCGACCTG
>CAZSTY010000051.1:0-7781 GCA_964609885.1 uncultured archaeon | reverse complement strand
TGGTGGATAGAGTCCTTCGTTGCGCTGTACCACATCAAACGACTCCCGGAGGCCTTAAGTTGACATCCTCTGCGGCGCAATCCGAAGCATTATATCTTGGACAACTACGGCCCACGTCGGTGAACCTGAGATTGCCGCGCAGGGCAAGAGAGATTCAGATTGACGGACGGCTGTGCAAGGGTTGCCAGATCTGCATTTACGTATGTCCCCACGATGTTCTGGCAAAGGCAGACAAGGTCGACAACAGAGGGTTCTATCTGCCAGTGGTTGTGAATCTCGAGGCCTGCACGGTATGCAGAATGTGCGAGATGGAGTGCCCCGACTTCGCGATATCTGTTCACGAGGAGAAGTGATTGGCTCCTCACTACTGGTGGCGATTATAATACAAGACAAGATATAGAAGTGTACGTGAGAAGCTATGACCTGTCGGCCCATCGGTGGTGTCTGCGCTGGAAGATCCGCGAATTCGTGTGCTGCTGGAGTTGAAGAGAGAGATCGACGAGGAATACGAGCGCCTCACGAAGAGGCTCGAAATGTTGAGAGCATATAGACAGGCCCTTGACACTGTCATAGGAG
This sequence comes from uncultured archaeon, assembly GCA_964609885.1. Taxonomy (GTDB): domain Archaea; phylum Asgardarchaeota; class Thorarchaeia; order Thorarchaeales; family Thorarchaeaceae; genus B65-G9. The sequence goes on along the minus strand of CAZSTY010000051.1, from coordinate 7,205 downwards.
TGCGAAGTTTTGCAACAGCGGATGCCGCTCTCGCATCCTCAGCGCCGACCGGGGCCCAGGGGCCAGCAGCGCAGCCTTCAACAGAAGAACGCCAGACAATCGACGTGTACAACAAGGGCAGGAGCCTTCTTCTTGCCCAGATGATCGTGGATGGTGCGAATATCACAATTATCCCAGCAGAGCACGCACTGTATGACATCAAGCGAGGCGCCTTCGCACGTTTCTTTGTGGAACGCATCCTCGGCAAGTTTCAACAGGAGGATCGGCATCGGGTCGAGAATGGAGAGATTGGTTGGGAACAGGCCTTTGACTTCGAGGTCAAGGACGAGGACGGCCATCTCAAAGAGATCGTGATTCGGAACTATGGCTCGGAGGCCCGGCTGCAGGAGATTCAGCGGGCATTACGGTGGGCTCTTGAGAAAATATACACCCCGCGATAGGCAGCCATAGCGCGCGAAACCCCCTCACCTCTGCTTCTCATGCAACATTGTTTATATTGGGACACCGAAACCCCAGAGTGAGATTGCGGCCACTGTTAGGAGTCAGAGGATCGTGTACCGTAGTGAGAAGGTTCATCTCGCTGTGAGCCCACAAGTAATTGTGAACGTAGTTCGTGATGCCCATGGGTTCTATGCCGAGAATCGCATCGATGAGCGATACCAGTCAGTCGCATTAGATCTCGTGCGCAGGTATGTGTCGCAAGTCGGTATGCCTCGCGAGGCCGACTCACTGTTCGCGGCCGCACTGTATATCGTGTCCAGACACCCATGGAGCCATCCCAACCCTCTGACAAAGACAGAGTTTGCAGCTCGCCTCAGGATGAAGGAGTCAAGCCTCGAATGGTACACCGACAGCATTGTGGAGGCGCTGGGCTTCATTGTGCTTCGTGACCACTCGCAACTCCCATTCTTCGTGGATCCGCAGGGCACTATAGCCAGCGTCATAGACTCGATTGTGAGAAGCAGTGTTGGGGAAGAGGTTGTCCTGAGCATCGTGCGTGGCGGTGCGGTGTCACCGACTGCTCTGGCCGAACGAATTGTCGACCGGCTGTGCAATGTCGTGAAAATAGTCCCTGCAGCCTTTGAACAGGAACTGCTAACAGTGGTGAAGAGAAAGATTGAGGAGGAGAGTCAACGACTGATCCGGGAACTCGGCGGCCGATGACTCCACCTCAACTGTTCTCGGGCTGCAGCGTGACCTCTTCTACGAACCGTTTACCCGCGACTACTTGGTCGATAGAGTGAATCACGGCACCTGCTTGTTCGAGTATTTCCTTGATTGACTCGAAGTCGAGGTCGTCACCCTCAATGGTCACAGATATCGACTCTGTGTTCTGGTCGACCTCCTTGAGTGAGAGGTTGATGCCGTTCACTCTTTCGTCGCGAGATATCATAAGCGCGAGGTCAGTTATGCGCGGTGTATGCGGTTTCAGTACATCCAAAACGATTCTTCGTATGCCGTGCGGCAATTGACTTCCATACCCCAGACGTCTGGCCTCGTGTGCCAGTGGTGTTGCTACTTGATGGAGTTCGTTCACTTCACTGTTAAAGCTTACTACGAGGGCCTTGACATGCAGTCTCGCCCCAATGCTTAATACCTGTTCCAACGAGAACTATCTCAGCCCTCCTTGAGGGTCCGCCGGGAAAGATCACTCTAAGGGAAGGGACACAGTTGACTCAGCAGAGATTGACAGACCATTTTGACAGCAGCAGCCATTCGAACGGGCAGACAGAGCAGCAAGTAGATTCGTCACCCATTCGGGTCCCATCGACCAAGTTTATCGACATTGACATTGACTCGTTCAAGAAGCATCCGTTGTGGAACATTCTCGTCGAAACTACCCACAGGTCACCGTTGTATGTTGGCCTGGTCAACTATGTCCGGACAAAGATACTGCCGTCTGACCCGAACATAACACCACGTCAGCTGGCAAGCAGGCTTTCCATATCGTTGGGTGAGGCACTGGTACTCTTGGATGAGATGAGAAGAGAGTCATGAATAGGTCTGGCGACTGGCCAAGACACGAGCACCTTGCCAAGTGACCTCTACCCGCATGAGATCGTGGGCAAGTATGGTGTTGCTGAAGACTTCACGTGCCTCATTCAGGATTGTTGAACCGTTCTCCAAGTCGTAGCGCGGACTATAATGCGTTAAGACAAGAAGACCAACGTTAGCCTCAGATGCAAGCATGGCAGCCTCGCGGGCAGTCATGTGACCCCGCTCTTGTGCAAGATTGGCCTTATCAGAGGCATACATCGCCTCAGCTATCAGCACATCGGCGCCAGTCGCAGCCTCAAGAAGAGCCTCGCACGGTCGTGTGTCGCCACTGTAGACTATCTTGAGGGGGCGAGGAGGAGGATCGCTGACCTCGTGCGGCTCGATACGGTGACCATCAATCTCAACCGCCTTTCCCAATGCGAGCTCGTGCCAAAGGGGGCCACGAGGAACTCCAAGTGCTTCAGCACGTTCTGGATGAAACCTGCCTCTCAGTCGCTGATAGGTGACCTCGAAACCGAGAGCAAAACCACGATGTTTCACGGGAAAGGCTCGCACGGAGAGTCCGTCGTGTTCCCACAGTCTACCTTCATTGACCGCATACACCGTGGTTTCAAAGGTGGTGCCAAGACCAATGGAGTCCCGTGTCATCCTCACATAGTCAATCAGTTCTTTTGGCCCAAATATGTCAAGAGGACGCTGTCGACCAAGAAGTGACATTCGAAGAAGAAGACCTGGCAGCCCTATCACGTGATCGGCGTGGATGTGCGATATGAATACTGCCATGGGGCGGTTCAGGCCGAGGCCTGCTCGTACGTATTGCCTCTGAACGTCCTCGCCTGCGTCAAAGAGCAGAACGACACCCTGAAACCTAATGGCGATAGCGGGATGGTTACGTCCCTCAGTGGGAATTGAGCCACCAGTCCCGAGAAACACTATTTCAAACATGTCAAGGATGGCCCGCACCTCTCTGCTCATAATACTTATGTCACCAGGTCGAGAGGAATGGCCGAGCCCTCAGCCTCGCGGCGAACTACAGAGTAGCTACGGACATCAACGAAATCACCGTGGTTCCAACGCCAAGAGGATGTGGGGCAGTCGTACATCGATTCTATCAGCATACGCTGAGTATGGCCCGCGGCAATAGAATCGATAGTGATGGCGTCGACCGCCGAGATTTCATGCCGCATAACATCCAGCACGGAGCGGACCGATTCAGCAGGCAGGGCAACTAGGGCCATCACGCGTGCCTCGCTAGGAGATTCCAAATTGTGAATTTGAGAAACAAATGACATCGGCAGGAGGGATGCCGTTTCGAGTATTCGGCCTGCAGACTGCGGTGGCGCTGTGAGCATGACTCGTCCGGTCAGTAGTGGAAGATGCGGCCTTGCGCGAGGAAGCACCAGACCGTCATGAGATGTTAGAACTGCACGCCGCTTGAACACTGTGGACTCTGACAGACCCGTTGCTTCTGCAAGGTCTGAGGCGGAGGCTCTGTACTCGGCTCGCAGACGGTCTATCAGTCGTACGTCTGCAGGACTCAGATGCGGCCGTGCTTGGACAGATGCACTCGCACGACCAATGGAGATTGCTTCATAGGACCCACGCAGAACCATCCCAAGATGTACAGCATCAACACACCATCCCCGTGACGTGAAGTCGTAGTAGAACGGGGAACACCTCAGAAACCCAGCCGCAAGACGCCAGACCGTTGCGCTCTCAGAGCTTGAGCGCAGCGACCTCACCAATGACACCACCTCCGGTACATGTTCACGTGGACAGAGAAACGCCTGCATGACGACCGAGGAGGCACCATCCACGAACAACGTCTTCTCCACGTACGGCGAGGAGATCACGAGGGACGGGTTTTCGAGGCGCACCAACAGGCGCTCCAATCCTAGGGCCGATATGTTGAGCATTCCCTCCAGACGAAGTATCCCGCTGTTCACAAGCCGCTTTCGCGCACGCCGGGCTTGGGCGTACGATACTCCGGCCATGGAGGCTATGCCGTCAATGCTCTCAGACGGATGCCGGACGTAGGAACAGAGTACGCGCAGTTCTGTTTCAGAGAGCTGAGAGATGTTGGAGTTCCACTCATCGGCTATTAGTAGGAAAATGTCACGCTGAGTCACGATCACATCAGAGCTGAGTGAGAGTAGCCTGCGAAGACGCTTTAGAACAGCAGAGTAGAGATCCCCACGAAAAGTGCGAACCATCCGTTCGAGACTCAGCGCCTCCGGCAGCTGCTGGAACAGCGTGAGGGGACTGCCGAGTTCCAGTTTCAGTAGGCTGTCTAATATGGATGCCGCCGAGGGTGATAGCCTTCCATGTAGCTCCGGTCCGGGAAGCGACGGAGAAGTACTCTGTTCTCCCATGAAGTCACCGTGCAGTGGTCGAGCACCTCACATCTTAGTGCGAGTGTTACACGATTTAAGCTCAGACAGGACCTATCGGAGAGGGACTGAGTCTGTCCACAGTGAGTCAAAGTAGGCGCCAGCCATGGAGGCAAAGACAACGTGATTTGAATAGACGCCCAAGAACTGTGCTTGGCCCGTTGCGGTCAACATGATGAGGGTTTCGCGGGTGTCGCACACGAGGCCTGCTCCAAAGACTCTATCCCGCGTTCGCACCTCGTAACGTTCAGGAATAAGTGGGACTAGCGACTCATCCACTTTCGATGTCAGAATGTACACATGAGGGGCGCGCACATCTAGTATTTTCTCGATGATGGCGTCCAGTTCCTCAATACCCATGTCAAGACCTGGAAGAGAGAGCTTGATCTCTTCGCGCGCTGATTCTATCATCGCTATTGCCTTGGCAAGAATTGCAGCCCGTCCGTGGATCACGAAGACATCTCGAGTTGTGACCTTTGTCTCGCGTTCATAGAGAGGTTGGAGCTCCTCCACAACAATCCTTGAGGAACGCTCCATGCGCTCCTCCCACGACAATCTGACGAGCTTTACGACCTCTACCGGGGCCTTTGCAACGTACATGGCCGGGCGACCCCGCTGAATCTGTATGAATCCCTTCTCCTCCAACCGACCCAAGACATCGTAGATGCGCGAGTACGGGACCTGTGACTTCTGACTCACATCTGACGCGGCCATCTGCCCGCCCTGGACTAGGGCAAGATAGGCTGCGGTCTCGTATTCTGTGAGACCCAGTTCCCTCAGTGCCTTCAGCGCCATTTCGCTGACCGTCAACATTGGCATCGACCAACAGTTCTCTGCCGCACCTTAAGCTTTCCGAGGAGTCGAGGTATACCACTCAAGAAACGCTGTGAAGGCACGAGTCCTGTGTGAGATTGACACCTTTTCTTCGAAGGATAGCTCAGCATACGTACGGTCAAATCCCTCGGGCACGAAGATTGGATCATAGCCAAAACCCCCGGTGCCTCGCTCCTCCAGAGCGATTACTCCCTTCATCTCGCCCACAAAGGTCTTCACCATCGTGCCGTCGGAGTATCCCACCGCAGTGACGAAACGCGCAGTCCTATCCTCCACACCCTCCATCAACCTTAGAATGCCCCTACGGCCGATGGTATCCAGCACAAAGGCAGGATACGCCCGTGGAAAACCGTTGAGTGCGTCTATGAATAGGCCAGTATCGTCAACGACTACTGGGCGACCGAACACATCGGCGGCACGCAGAGCAGCTGCCCTTGCAATCTGTTCGACATCGTCTGAACGAATCTCGAACTTCTCGTACGATGTGGTCTCAAAGGGCACATTGTATCTCTTGAACAATGGGGTCAATTCCGCCAGCTTGTGACGGTTTTGAGTCATCAGGATGACGCTATCCCTTGACGTAACCAAGTACCTCCTTCAAGATCATGTTTGAGTCTCTTGCTTTCTCCAGGTCGAACATGCCTGTTGCATTCCAAATGATGATGTGCTGAAGACCAGCCCGCACGTACTCTTCGAGCTGCTTGATGACAGACTCCGCATCGCCCATGGTGTAGAACTCCCGTAGCACATCATCCGGCACCATGTCTATCGCGCGGAGCACGGTCTCGCGATCATAGCGCATGGGAATGTAGTCACGAAGCGAGTAGAAGTCCTCACCAAATGGGTGTTGATGGCCCAACCGTTTCCACTCAGATGCCGGATAGAGAAGAGCGAAGGCTCGGGCCAGAGGCGTGCGCATCAGACGTTCACACTCATCCAAGTCCTCATCCAGAATGTACCAGTTCCATAGCGCCGCCGTGAACGGCCCATCACGTCCCATTCGCCTTCTGTGGCGCTGAATGATTTTCAGCCGCTCACGATATTCGGATGGACGGAGAAGTGTCGGAATCCAGCCGTCGCCGAACTCCGCAGCAATCTCCAACATCTTTGGGCCATGAGCTGCAACCCATATGGGAGGCGGACGGCCCTGTACCGCGGGTCGAAGTGACATGACAGCGCCCTTCATCTGCCAGTAACGGCCGTGATAGTCGAACGGCTGGTCGCTCACCCAGATCTTGCGAATGATGTCAAGTGCCTCACGTAGCTTGCCCACCTGCGCTGAGTAGCTAATCCCGTACGGCTCAAGATTCACGACCTCGCCCGCACCAATTCCCATGACCGTGCGGCCTCGACTGATATGGTCGAGTGTCAGAAAGGTCTGAGCCAACAAAACCGGATGTCGCCGTAGCGGCTCTGTGACTGCGGAGATCAAACGCACTCGCTCGGTCACGGCTGCGACCGCACCCATCAGTGATGCCAGTTCGTAGTAGGTGTGAGGAGATGGTTGAAGCAGGGCGAGTGGGGTTATGTCCGGCGTCCATATGCACTCGGGAACGAAACCGGCAAAGTGGTCTGGAAACGCCATACTATCGTAGCCCAGCGAGTCGATGAGTCGCGCGTTCTTCAGGGCATTATCCCACGGTGGAAGAAACGGTCCTGGGGCCCCAATCTCAAGATTACGCACGTCAGCCAATCACTCACACATCTCCGCAAACCGAATCAAGACGCCCTTGACCTTCTCATAGTCAGAGAAACGCATGAACTCGTCAATCCCATGGAAGTTGGTGTCAGCAGCGATTGGGCCAAAGCACACAGTTGGGATTCCGACCGACGTGAAGTAGTGACCGTCATTGCCACCGAGGTCTGCAGCCATGACAATCTCCGGGTCAGCAACCTCTCTGGCCGCCTCCAAGAAGACTTGGGTGAAGGGATTGTCTGGGTCTGAGCTCCAGCCCCTGCCCTTGGTGATGAATGAGATGTCGG
>CAZSTY010000050.1:0-7935 GCA_964609885.1 uncultured archaeon | reverse complement strand
AGCACCGAGTCCGGAGCGTGCGGATGCCCTGTCGCGATCGTTCATGATGGCCGCGAACCGCACGAGATTCTCTCCTGCCTGGCCAATCGCCAGAGTCCGGCAGCGCCGCCCGTGTCGTTCATGCAGGAGGTCATCGGTCTCGAAGACATCGCGGCCCCATAGATCCTCGGCGTCAAGAAGATCAACCTCTGAGTCGCGAACATTGAGATAGACGGGGTCACGTGAGGCACCTGTGAAGAATATCGCATCGTACCCTGCCAGCTTCAGCTCCGTTCCCCAGAAGCCTGCGGCATGACTCTCTCCCCATATGTCCGTGAGCGGCGATAGTGCTGCAATCACATGCCTTGATGCCTGAGGAAACATCGACCCCGTGAGCAGACCGGTGGCAATCCCCAGCACATTCTTTGACGAGAGCGGGTCGGTACCCACAGGAATCATATCAGTGAGCACTCTTGACAGGTATCCTGCTCCTAGCAAGTATTGTTTCACGATGCCCTCGTCAAGGGGCCTCTTGTCTATCGAGCCCTTGGTCAGATCGACCCACAAGACCTCTCCGCCAACACCCTTTATCATCAGTCGCCCCTCCTGTCATACAGCTCGGCAGCATGTTCCTCGTAGAGCCGTGCAAGTCGGCCGTCACTGTCACGGGCTGCCAGCTCTCTCTCTGTGGTCATCCAGATTGCCCCTACGGGACAGCGCCGCACGCACTCCTCGCACTGAATGCACTTGATTGCCTTTCCGTTATCGGGGTTGATGTGAATGGCATAGTATGGGCATGCGTCCACGCACAGCCCACAGCCTGTGCACAACCTGTTGTTGACGATGATTACGCCCTTTGATGTTCGTGTGAGTGCGTTCTCAGGGCAGACACTGATACAGGGTGCGTCCTCACAGTTTCTGCAGAACAGTGGGAAATCGAGCCCGGGTTCAATCCTCAATACCCTCACTCTGGCACGCTCGGGGCCAATTACCTTGAAGTAGTACATACTGCACACGTTGACACAAATCATACACCCGGTGCATACGTGAGGGTCACCAAAGACGAATCTCAACTCGGCCACTGTTCGGGTCTCCTGTGATGTCTGCCGGCTGCGGGCCGCCTATTCTAGTATGTGGCCTTGATAAAGCTCTTTGTATCCACTTCACAATGTTGACTTGGCCGTCTAGAAATGGAATTGGTCGTCATAGCAATCCTCTTTAGGGTTCGTGAAGCTCGCATGGCGAACGAACGCCCGCCGTTTCGATGATCATGCGGGTGGTGGGCAGGGGCGGGAGAGTGTCGACGTAAGAGAGTGGCAGAGGCAAAGGTTCACTTCACGGGAGACTTGACGAGAGAGAAGCGTTGCACCGATGAACGACCCCAATGACCCCGACCTAGTCGGACGCCTGAAGGAGAGGTTCCTCGAAGGAACAAACGACCCGATTGTGATTCTCGATCATTTGTTGATTGTGAGATGGGCCAATAGTGCTGCTATCAACCTGCTGGGAGATCATGCTGTTGTTGGCCGTACTTGGAATCTGGCACCGGAAGCCGCAGCCGAGAGCTGGCCGCTGATATCGGCCGCACGCCGGGCTGCTGACACCGGCAGTTCGTACATGGGCACGTTATCAAAGCCTGACTCAGTGTGGCGATTCGTGGTCGCACCGCTGCGGGTCGAGGCACAGGGGACATTTGGAGTGGGAATACATCTTCACAACATCAGGGAGCTAGCAATCGCCGCTGGCCATACAGGTCAGGCGCCCACCGAGTGGCGTCGTCTGTTTGAGGCGGTAGATCATCCGACACTCGTGTTGGACACAGAACAGAGGATAATCAGTGCGAATGCCTCTGCACTGTCACTACTGGGCGCCACCTCCGAGGGAGAGCTCATCGGGCATCATTGTTACGAGCTGTTCCACCATACGGATTCTCCTCCAGAGGGCTGCCCTGCCGCTGCACTCATTGCGTCCGCCTCGCCCGAGCCGCAGTTGGCGGAGATGATGGCCTTGGGACGGGTGTTCTCGGTTTCCGCGTCACCGCTCTTTGATGCGTCCGGAAAGCTGTGGCGGGTAATTCACGTGGCTACGGACATAACGGAAGAGAAGCGGGCACGGGACGCAGCACAACTGTACCTCGATATCCTTGCCCACGACGTGGCCAACTATCTTCAAGCGATTGTCTTTGCCACGAGCTCGATGCAACAGTCAGACAACCACATGCGTGAGAGTCTGGTGAACATAGTCTTTGACTCCGTTGATCGAATCACCCGCCTCATTGCACGTGCGCGGGCTATTGAAGGCTTGGAAACCTCTCCCCTGACAGAGACCGTGCTGCAGGATGTCCTGACCGACTTGACTGAGCAGATCCGTAACGAGCATCCCGAGGTTGAAGTAGAGTCCTCTCTCCCGCCAGTGGCATGTATTGTTCTCGCAAGCAAGTATGTCCGAGAGCTCTTCGAGTGTATACTTGAGAACGCGATTCGCCACAACCCTGGTGAGGACAAGCGGGTGTGGATCTCACTGAAGGCCGTGGCTGGTGGCTTTGAGGTCGCAGTTGCAGACAACGGTCCCGGACTCACTCAGAGTGAGAAGAAGTCCCTGCTCAACGGGACAAGGCGATTTGGAGGGGTCGGAATCCATCAGGCGAAGATCATCGCTCGTAGATACGGGGCCACCATCATCATTCGCGACAGGGTGGATGAGGATCCGCAATATGGTGCAGAGTTCGCCATCTGGTTCCCTAAGCCCCCATCTCTGCGTACCGAGGCGACATAGTCCAACTGTGCTGACATCTCACTGGGCCATGTCTGTTCGTGTGCCGCCCATGGGCTGGAAGTGTCCGTGACCCGGCTTGACGAGGATCTCGCCATCTTCGTACACCTTGACCCCCCGTACAAAAGTCATCACCGGGGCACCCTTCATGGTGAGCCCCTCATAGAGGCTCCAGCCACTTTTCGACATGGTCATGTTGTCTGTGATTTTCTCCTCGCGTGTAGAATCGAAGATGACGAGGTCAGCATCAGAGCCGACCATTATCGTCCCCTTCTTTGGATATAGGCCAAAGATTCTTGCGGGATTGCGCGTGACCACACGAAGGAGGCGACCAAGCGAGAGGCGCCCCTTGTTCACGCCCTCGGACAGGAGGACCCTCAGGATCATCTGTATCCCATCCACCCCCGCCCAAGCCTCGCGAATGTCGTTATCTCCAGCCGTCTTCTCTTCAAGCGGTGCTGGCGCATGGTCGCTGACCACAATGTCGATGGTCCCGGTGAGCAGTGCCGACCAGAGAGCCGCCCTGTCGCGCTTGGAACGTAGAGGGGGGTTCATCTTGCTCTTCGGTCCGAGTCGGTTCATCTCGTCCCTCTCGAACATCAGGTGGTGAGGACAGACCTCTGTCGACACCTCGACCCCGTGAAGCTTTCCCTGCGCCACCTCGTGGACGCCCTCGCGGGTAGTGATGTGTGCTATGTGAAGGTGGCCACCTGTCTGTGAGGCAATGCCCACGTTCTGTCGAACAGCAAGCTGCTCTGCAAGGGTCGGCCTTGATAGTGCATGTGCCACCGGGGCGTCCCACTCACCGTCAAGATCCCTCGCAAACTCGTCTAGGACGCCTTGGTCCTCAGAATGAATGGTCAGATGTCCCCCGTACTCCGACACCTCACTCAGAGCCCGTGCAATGACTCCTGCACTTGCATAGAACGGCTCACAGGTGAACGCCTTGAACCCGGCAACCCCCTCTTCTATGAGCGTGGGTATTGATGAGATGTTGTCGGAGTTGATCATCCCGCCGTACAGCGAGAAGTCGACGATTGAGAGCCGCTCCCCGCTCTCCACCTTCTTCTTGACAGCAGATGGAGAGTCCACCTGTGTCACAAGAGGCATCTCCACGAATGTCGTGACTCCCCCAGCCGCAGCCAAGAGGGAGCCGCTTGTGAAGTCCTCGTGACTGAGCATCGCCTCATCATGAATATGGGCGTGGCCGTCGATCAGGCCTGGCATCAGGAACCTGTTCTCAGCATCGATAACTGTGTCGGCATCGGGAAGATGGGGGTCACCCGCGATGGCGCAGATCTTTCCGTCGCTCACTGCGACACCGCCCCGGAAGACTCCTGTTTCAAGCAGGACTCTTGCGTTCTTTATCACGAGATCTACGAACCCTGTCACGTGGCTCCTCCTCTGCTCAACCTCCGCCGACGGGCGGGAAGATGGCAACGGCATCGCCGTCGCTGAGATGAGTACCGTATCCGTCCATCAGCTCAATTCTCTTGCCATTCACCATGCAAGAGAAGAAACGTTTCAGTCTGTTGGTCTCCGGGTCGATGACGGTGTCGGTAAAGGCACTGCCAAATCGCGCGGCAAGAGCGTCAATCACATCTCTCACGGTATCGGCGTCCACCTCTACACTTCTCACTCCAAGGGCCTCTCGTACCGACGCAAAGAACTTCACAGTCACTCTTGCCACAGGGCATCCCTCTCCGACAACAACATACATGATGCTTTAATCGTTGTTGATTGTGCGGCAAGAGTGTCCCATCGAAAAGTAGAAGTCTGGCAAGGGTGACTCAGGCCTGCACTCGCCTTCTCAGGAGCGTCCTGCTTGTGGAGATAGTTGTAGTCGGTCATCTCAGTAGAGACCTGCTCGTGACTCCGGAGATGACCCGTGAGTCTCTAGGTGGTGGCACCGCCTACGCAATGCTTGCCCCGGCTCTTGGGGCCCTTGGGGCTGGCATCGTGACGCGTGTTGGTCGGGACTTTGAGCAGAAGTATCTTGATGCTCTCAAGGAGTCCGGCCTCGATTTGACCGGGCTGAGGACCAGCGGTCTACACACCACACGCTTTGTCAATGAATATGATGCCCATGGAGAACGCACCCAGAGGATTGAGGCTCTAGCGCCACCACTTCGGGGTGAGGACTATCTCCCACAGCATCTGAATGCCAGCATCGTGCACTTCTGTCCTCTGACCGCAGATGAGATTCACCTGTCATGCTTTCAGGCGATGCGACCCACCGGCGCTCTGATCTCACTGGATGTGCAGGGTTTTCTTCGAGAGAGCAAGATTGGGCCCGTTGAGATCAGGGAGTGGCACGATTGTGATGCTGTACTTCGATATGTTGATGTCCTGAAGGCAGACCATGAAGAGATACTCGTGGCCATGGGCGAAGAGTCTGAGGAACGGGCCGTCGAGCGGGCCCTCTCTCTTGGTCCGCGAATTGTCATAGTCACTCGTGACAGAAAGGGGTCGAGCATATTCACGCGCCACGGCCGGGTGGACATCCCTGCTGTCCTGAGCGAGCGTCTTGTTGACGAGACCGGTGCAGGTGACACGTATACCGTCGGGTTTCTTCTCGAGTACGTACGTTGCGGCGATGTCCATCGTGCCGGCCTGTTCGCGGCCACTTGCGCATCTTTCAATCTCGAGCATGTTGGCCCCTACGTGATGCCCAGCCGTCAACAGGTTGAGGAGCGTATGCGAAAATACCTCTAGGTGGTTCACGACAACACTTTTCGCTGGCCGCGCCTCCGTGTCGGAGGAGGCATGCTCGATGCTTGAAGATCTCGATACACTCATGGAGGCCGAGGGAATAGACGGCTTGGTTCTTGAGGGAAGTGCCTTCGAGAAACCCGATGTCTATTGGCTCACCGGCTTCTGTTCGCCGGATTCGATAATCTGCCTCCGCTCTCGTGGTGAAGAGCCGGTGGTGGCAGCAGCGTTCAACGCGCTAGAACGTGTACAAAAGGAGAGCCGGGTGAAGAGAACCTTTGATCTCTCTGAGATATACGTGAGTCTGCTGATGCAGAACAAGTGGATTCGTGATTGTCCCGAGGAGGTATATGGTCCCTTCCTGAAGGCAGAGTTTGACGGGGATGTCATAGGCGTTCCTGACCATCTTCGAGTGAGTGCATATGCCGCTCTCAAAGATCTGGGATACACTGTGAAGATAGTCCCTCACCTTCTTGAGAAGGCGCGCGCGACGAAGAGCGACAAAGAGGTGAAGGCCATCAAGAAGGCTGGCTACGCCACCACAGGTGCGATAGCCCACGCTATTGACATGATCTATGATGCGGAGGTGGGGCCCAATAAGAGACTTCTCCTTGACGGCAAGCCTCTCCTTGTGGGCGATATCAAGGTCGCAATAGAGAGATACCTGATTGGAAAAGGTGCAGCATCAGCCGAAGACATGATCGTCGCCGTTGGGAAGAAGGGCTTCGACTTTCACTATCTTGGCCGTGAACGCGACCCTCTGAAGGCAGGAGTACCGATTATTATCGACGTGTTTCCACGACTCACTTCTGAGAGATATGTCGGCGATGTGACGCGTACCGTGGTCAAGGGAACTCCACCCCCTAAGGTCAAGGCGATGTTCGATGCGGTGGTCGAGTCACTGTGGGCTGCTGTTGATGCTCTGACTGACGGCGTTGGGATCACCGATGTGAACATGGCCTGCTTTGCAACGCTGAACCGGCATGGGTATGAGGTGAAGCTTCTCAATCCCAAGACTGAGGAAGGCATGACCCACGGTCTTGGACATGGAATCGGTCTTGATGTTCACGAGTTGCCCAACCTCTATGACCGAGAGGGACATTTCGAGGCAGGTCATGTTGTCGCCATAGAGCCGGCTGTCTATCTCCGGTCAGTGGGCGGAGTGAGGGTCGAGAACGACTTTGTTGTGACGAACCGCAAGGCGAAGCTGCTCACACGCGGGCTGGAGGAGTTCGTCTTCATCTAGTCGCTGACGGCGAGTTCCAGTGCGTGGGTGGGACAGAGCGAGACACACAGGCCGCAACCTGCGCACTTGGACTCGTCAATCCTCAGCTCGCCCGCCTCACGATCTGTCGTGATGGCATCATACACACAGGACCTCTCGCACAGTCCGCACAGGGTGCACTTCTCCATGTCCACGACTGCTGGCGGCTTTGACTGTTCTACATGCTCAATGTGCGGTAGTGCCATGCCCACGATGTCCCATAGCGAGTCATACTTGTGCTCTTGGAGCCATCTTGAGATCTCTGAGGCAATCCTACCATATACGGTTGGCCCCTTGAGGATTGCTGCGGTACAGACCTGAACCAGACACGCACCAGCCATAAAGAACTCAATCGCATCGGCACCGGAGCTTATTCCACCAACACCGATGACCGGCCTATCGGTGACCTGTGCTATCCGTGCAACGCAGTGAAGCGCGATTGGTTTCAGCGCGGAACCGCTTAGCCAACCCTCGCCATTGCTGCCTCCCAAGAACGGACGGCCGGTTTCGATGTCAATCCTCAATGCCGGGCCGAGCGTATTGATTGCCACTATGCCGTCCACGTATCTCTCAAGTGACTTCGCGACCTCTGCAACGTCCACCTTGGGGCTCAGCTTTGCGAAGATGGGTATGTCAACAGACTCTCGGAGCGCCTTCGCAATCTCCACGTGACCACCGACATAGTGCGTGCTGAATTCAATCGCATGTACCCCTGCCTCCTGCAGTCTCGGGGCAATCTCAGAGACCTCCTCCGGTGTATAGCCAACGCTCGCAATGACCGGTAGTCCTGAGCTGAGGGCAATCGGGTACTCCCTGCTCAACCACTGCTCAAGGGGAATCTCACTCCAGAGCTCTGCATTTAGCAGCCCCCTTCGCGAGCGGACATGACCCGTGCCGAGGGCAGCCATGTTGGGACGCGGCACGTCAGCGGGCCGGACGCTGACAGTCTTTGCCACAAGACCCCCAGCCCCACCCCCTGTCGCCTGTAGGAGCGTCATGCCATCGCGCGACCCGGGTCCAGCAGCCGTCAGCACGGGGTTCCTGAACCGTAGTCCGGCCACCTCAATGCGGAGGTCTGTCATACTTCAAGATGGCCCCCAGTGCATAAGAATGCTCACGAGGCAAGCATTCCTCTCTCGCCGAGCTCGCGCGCAACGAAGTCCAGGTCGAGATCCTCAAGCTTCTCACGGCGGGGGAGTCCTGTGACC
>CAZSTY010000049.1:0-8035 GCA_964609885.1 uncultured archaeon | reverse complement strand
GAGGGCCTCCTTCACTGTGAGGTACAACGTGAACTCTTGGGGGTCGTCGTAGGAATCCGTGTGGGCTGAGATCACTATCCGATAGGGTGTATCACTTGCATTCAGCATCCAGTGAACGAGGTCCACGGTTATGTTGAAGAAACGCTGGTTGGGCGGGGCGTTCTGATTGATATACGTGGATCCGCTCTGAGTCCACGAGAACTGCCCTATCAGGGTACTGCCATCATAGATTCTCACAGTAAGCACTGAGGAGCCATCATAAGTCACGTTGGTCATCTTAGACCCGCCACCGAGGGTGGATGTCAGGTTGTAGTACTCCACCCAGAAGCTGAAGTTGTTGTACCAGTAGACCTCCTCAAAGCCGAAGGGGGAGGATATCTCGGTGTAGGTTGCAGAGTACTGTGGAGCGGGCAGTCTCACAACATTGATTGTCAGACTGCTGTCTGCATCCACACGCGTCGAATTGAGCTGGTTCCCCTTCGTCACATTCACCGTATAGAAGTAGTTCAGCGGAGAGGTCATGTTGCCACGGATCCAAGAGAACACGACATAACCACTGGCGTTCGTCTGGCCTGTAGCTAGGACTGTTTCGTTGTTGATGAGGACCGTGACTGTTGCACCTTCCACGTTTGTGTCATCGTATGTCTTGACTTGGACAATCAACCGAGTGAGTCGGAGGTTCACCTCTAGCGACTTGTAGCCTTGCACGTTGATGGGTATGATCGTGTTGTTTCGGGTCAACTGCCCGAAGTCGTCGTACCTCCAGACATTGAAGGCCCATGTCCCGTTCAAGACTCTGGTGAATGTGAAAGATCCGCTGGCGTCGGTCATCTCCCCCGAGATGTACTTGTAGGTGACACCATCAGGCGTGCTATTCACATCTACATGAGCATCGGGGACATCCTTGTTGTCCCAACTGTATACGTGGACGTGAATCGTGACCAGCGGAAGTACCCAGTCATCGTGAGTGACGGAGCCGGAGGCGAACTCTGTACTTGAGATCGTCCAGTTGGCATGGCGCCTGATGTCCTCGTATGTGAAGGTGTTGTAACCAGTACTCCCAGCATACCGGGCGTAGAGGTTGTAGTCGTCCTGCGGAACCCTTGGGAAGACAAGCCAACCGGTCCCATTCGTCTGAGCCTGATGGACATATGCATCAGGATCCGCACCGGTACATAGTCTCATGTAGACATCCTCATCGGGCGTGTCGTCCATTGATGCACCCATTAGGTCGCTCAGATGGATGTAGATGTTCGCCATGCTCAGTGTGACAGTGACAGGAGTGACTGAGGCAGTGATGGCGTGGGTTGGGGATGCATTCACCCATATGTGAGAGTAGGATGTTGTTAGCCAAGATGCGGCATCTACACTGGTGCGAATCTCATATGTCTGATTGTCAAGACCCTCGAAGATGATCAGTCCGTTGGCATTGGTCGTGCCAGTCCTGTTGAGTCCCTGATCGTCAACCCACACCTGTCCCGTCGACGGGTCATGGAGTGTCACAGTCGCACCAGCCACGGGCTCACCGTCGAGATCCACCACGGTGATATCTAGTTCAAACAGGTGCCGCTCCTCACTCACCAGGTACGAAACACCATACTCGTCCTGCTCAGGCGTGTACGTGGGAACCATCCACCCGTAGCCTTGGTCGCCATTTGGTCCGTAAGGGCTACTTGTGGAGAATCGAGAAACCCTGACGACGCCTATGGTGGCATTTGATGTGATTGTGTATAGGGATGGGGAAGAAGAGAGTGGCAGGAAGAAGTCAGCTCCGCCCGCCGGAATCTCCAAAATGCCACTGTTGGAGCCTGTGACATTGACCTGAGCGTTCTGCCACGCGTAGATGTAGAACTTCATCTGACTGAAGCCCCAGAGCTTGTAGTCCGTGCCGAAGCGATAGCCGTTGACGGTCCCCACCCAGTCGCCGTAGTCGGTGACGGCCGTGGGCTTGTACACACCCATGACCATCAGCTTTGCCCCGGACGAGCCGACAATATGGAGCACATCCTCAGGATCAGTATCACTGGCCGTTCCCGGGTCCTCATCGTAGTACGACCCCGCCGCGATTGACTGGGTGGTCACAAGGGACCAACCGGAGCCTGTGTTGCGGTATACGCTTACCGTGACAGAAGTCGTTCCGACATTCGTGATGCGCGTCCTGTCACCACTATGGCCCATGTCAATTGTATAGAACTCTTCACCGACGAGGCGACCTGAAACAGAGGGATAGTAGCCCATTACGTCTCGAGAATAGGCCGCGTCGACATCACCGGCACGCGTTGCGACGGGCTTCGTGGAATTGACCATGTACACTGTTTGATAATTGACCTTCTTCTTGGAGATGTATTCACCTGCAGACAGCTTGACAGGCCATGAAGACACGGCACTATTGTTGTAGAAATACCAACCAGTGTCGAGAGACTCGGAGGTAGTCCACACCCAGATCTCCGTGTTGTCCTCTTGAGCTTGAATCCAGTACTTGCCCTCGTAGTAGTTGTCGAATCCTGATACGCCACCAATGAGGAATCGCGTACCAATCCCATTTCCTAGCTCATCGACACCCGGATACCAGTCATTGACCGCAGGGTTAGAGTTCTTGTGGCCTGAGCCCTCGGTCACCGCCAGCGGATAGTTCGAATAGATCGCATATATCCCCAGGAAGGCCGTATTCGTGTAACTCCCAACATTCGGTTCGATTCGCACGACCTCGTACTTGCCGAGAGTACCATATGGGACATTTGTCACGACACCTGACTGAACGATGCCATCACTCGATGCCCACTGGGAGTCGACATTTCGAGGGTCATCCCATACCTTGTTGGTGGAGTCCCACATCCGAATCAAATAGTGGTTATTATCGTAGTAAGAGATCAGATTGAGAACCGAGTATGTGTAGCTCTTGTAGACGAATGGATAGAAGTCCGGGTAGCTGACAGATCCGACATCGTTCTTGGCGTAGTAGATATAGTAGTTGTACTCGGTCTGGCCACGACTGACGTTCACCACAAAGCTCACGCGTGCAGAGAGAATGTAGTTGCCACTTGCATCATACGTGACATTCCATACTTGGAAAGGCAGCTCTCTCCAACCGGGATTGTCATAATACAGAACCCTTATTGAGTCCCTGTAGCAGTGGCCCTGTTCAAAGGTCAAGTACAGATGTATAGGATCCATGACCCTATCAGCCAGTCCCGGCTCGCTAATGTTGAGATATCGTCGATAGATGAACGATGTGTTCCACCAGGTTGCAGTGTCCTGTGCTGAGCCAGCCACTTCAAGAGGCGCGGGCGCAAGGCCCAAGCCGCCGTTGTCTGGGCTGGTTGACATCGGTTGGTGATAGCTCTGAGTCTGGTTGCTGGACACAGGGATAAGCATCAATGCAGCAAATACAATGACGATAATCAGTCGCATGTGCCTCATCTCACTCCACCTCCATCGGAACAATGCCAGCCACACTCGGATGGAACCGTTTTAGAACCTCGAGATAGTGCGTGGCCTGTCTGCTTGGGATCTCCTCTTCGTTATACAACTCAACGGTCCGCTCGATGAGCCACTCTGGATAGACCGTGGCCACCTGCGGGTCACACTTCAGGAGTAGATGCTCCCTCCCCTCTTCGTCATTAACGCTCATCAGAATGTTGGCCTTCTCCAGCTTCTTCACAATCTTCCGTAGGCTTGATTTCGTTGTATCAAGAAGACTTGGAAGGTGCTCAGCCTGCTGTGGGCCCTCGCGCAGAATCTCAATCAAATCATATGCCTCAAAGTCTAGGAGAATCTTCGATAGATCAGCGGCCTCCTTCCAGACGACCTCCGAGAGATCGCGCCTCAGTCTTGCGATGTAGTCCTTGTGATACTTCCTTAGTACATCCAAATACTGTGACGCTACATCTGCAGGCAATTGTTTGGCACGGACTGCCTTGACGGTTTCCCGCGGAATGGTGCGCAAGATAAAGATCGCACGGGTCAGATACACAACCTCGGATGACAGTCCCTCAACCCAGCCGGTAGCAATAATCCCCATCTTCACAAGCGGACGGAGGACTATCTCAACGTCAATCTTCTTTCCCACTTCCTCGAAGATCAGTTGTTCAAGGTCCGCAGACTCCACTGTACCGTTCTTGGTCAGGGTCTGCAGTATCGCCCGCCGCACCGGGTCGTTGAGGACGGACGCCTGCCTCTGCTCCGGCGTCATCTGTGTGTACCGAGCAAGCTGACCATACAGCTTTGGTACCATCTTCTTGTACTTGTCACCCTCCGCATTGAGAAAGATCTGAGTTGCAATCTCTGGCAAGGCATCTTTGTACACCTCGGGATCCTCCTCCGCGGAGAGAACCAAGAACACCATGGAGGGGAGACCCTTCAGGTGCATGTTGAGCCCGCCATAATATACCGCAAGCTTGAATTCTTCGAATGCCAAAGCGTTAAAGCCCGGCCGCTGCGACTCCTCAGTCTCGCCAAGCGTGGCGATACCATAGACCCGCATTGAGGTCGTTGGATCGAGACCCAGTTGTAGACTCTTGGGAGTCTTTGCAGTCACGACCGGACCAAGTTCATCATCCCACTTGAGAACCGCAAGACCTAGAGGCATCTTTCACAGTCTCCTAGCTCGATATGTCCAATGAGTTCCCCTGTGCGCTCGAGGGCCGCGTGTGCCCGAGGGCACGTCCCTGTCTGGTCCCACTTGTGCATATACTACCCTACGACGCACATGGACTTGCATTTCTGCGCTTGACGAATCTAATCCAACCTTTGAGAGACTAATAAGATAATCTCAGACGAACAGCAATGTGAGAAGTCACACTACGGTGCGGAAGAATAGGTCAGAAAAAGGAGGGGGAGGGGGATTGCTCCCCCGCTGATGCTGGCTTATTCAGGGCCCAAGTCTTCCTCCGAGTCGTCGAGTGGAGGTAGCACATCCTCTGGCTCATCGTCGAGATCAGATGCCTCGCCATCCTCGTCGGCCTCTCGAGCACCAGTCTGCTCGTCTGAAGTATCACTTTCAGAATCCGGCCGTTCCTCGAGAGCCTCAACAGAACCGGTCTCGCTTTCCTCCTCAGGGCCGTCTGGACTCTCCTCAGCGGCTGAGGTATCTTCAGCCTCGGTTTCGGCACCGACCGCATCGGCTTCGTCCTCATGCGGCCCCTCGTCCTCTCCACCAGCCTCGGTTTCCTCAACGGGAACCACTGCCTCGGCTTCGTCCTCTTCGACCGGAGACTCAGGCTCTGCAGCCGGTTCCTCAGGCGGAGCCTCCTCTGCCTCCTCGAGCTCTTCGGCAAGCTCCGCTTCGAGCTCAGACTCGAAATCGGCCGCCTCAGGTGCGGGCTCCTCCTCACCGATGTCCTCCAGAGCATCCAGCTCTCCAAGGAGTTCCTCAGTCTCCTCACTGAGAATCTCCTCGTAGCCGGCCTCCTCGCGGACCTCCTCTATGACTGGGGTTGCTATATCAAGCTCGGCCAGTCCAGGCGCGAGTAGCTCGGCGATGATCTGACCCATGCTCTTAATGCCTTCGACACTGGCCCGCTTGCCGCGCTCAATGGCCTTCAGAGCACGGTTGATCTGCTTGATCTGGTACGGAATCCGCCAGCGCCTGATGGCAACAGCGCCAGCCACGATGGCCACGAAGCCTCCGGTCATCAGCAACACAAGCATCAGTGTGTCGCGCTGCACCCTATAGCCGAGCACCTCGACAGTTGGTGGGTCGACGTACACAAGGATGTATTGGGGCTCCTCCGACTCCGTCCAGTTCTGATATCCCGGCGCCGAGGCAAAGATGCGAATCTGGTACGGGTCAGGAGAGATCTCTCCTATGTCTGAGGCAGCAAGATTGATGATGTATTCGACACCATTGAACTGGGCCTCGGTCACCTGAATGGCACTGCCATTTCCAATCTGGTAGAACACCTTTGCGTCAGCAACCGATGCTACTGCGCGGTCATTGACTACGTCCCAGTATCTGAACACAAGCTGGAACGACTGTTCAGCCTCTACCCTGAATGGCCCACCCTGTATCTCAGTCGCAGCACAGAGCCTCAGCCTGACGTGGGCGGTCGCTGTCGTGTAGTTTCGCAGCTTGGCTGTGAAGTTTAGGACGTATAGGCCAGGAATGTCAAGTGAAGTGTCTCCCGACGGGTTGAACTCGAAGACATACTTGTTGTCGGCAAAAGAGGCCGAACGCTCAAGTCCAGCCCAAGTGAAAGTCACTTCTGCACCAGGCAGCACGTTGTCATTGTGGACGTAGGCCAGTTCCACTCGGGCACTCTGATCCACACCGAAGACTGCAACAATCAGGTCGCCTGTCAGCGCCTGTAGGCTCGCTGGTAGTGCTCGCACCTCAATCGGTACGTCAATGGCACGGACCGTGTAGTTGGCTCTAGTTGCGGCTAGTCGAAGCGTCCACGTACCTGCTGGCACCAATGCCGTGTCGATTGTTGTTTCGTACCATGTGCCACTATACGCCAAACTTCCATTCACAGCAGGAAACTCAACCCAATAGTAGTACGCATCAGCCTCAATCTGAGTTGATGTGTCGTTGATGAAGATCTGCAGCCTGACCGTGAATGTGTCCTGCCAGTCGTACACAGACTCAGGTGCATCAATCAATACGATGTGCGCAGGTCGTGGATGGACCACAATCGAGCCTGTCCCAGACCCGTCAATGTAGTTTGGCAGTGTGTACATGACTGTGAAGTCAAGCGGCATATCAGAGGCCGGAAACACGAGCGACGAGTCGTAAGAGAACACGAAGGTACCGTTTCCGAGAGAGGTGAACGTGGCATTGAATCCACCGTACTCGAAGGTGACAACTGCATTCTCGAACACGTACTCATCGTGGATAATGTCTCTGAGATGTGCCCGCACTGTGAACGTATCCGACCACACGATGGGATCAATCGACTCGATCGTGAGTTCCACGGGAGTCTGCATCACGAGGACTATGATTGTTATTGCATGCGGATTCTCATAGCCCAGCTTGCTCATCGTGATGATGAAGTAGTAGTTCGTTGGCACATTCGGGTTATCAGCACTCATTCCAAGCACACGCGTGTCCATCAGGACCTGATAGTGACCTGAGCCGAGATCCACAACGCCACCAACACTGTCATTGACGCGAGCTGCACCCTTCCAGAGCTCGATTGTGACCTCGTCGGCACCAGCAACTCCCACACCGCCATCAATCTGTGTGTACCAGCTGAAGTTCAGTAAGTACGAGTCAGCATAGTAGACGGTGAGAATCTGATTGCCGGCCACCGCAACAGTTGGTGTTGGGAGCACCTCAATGTACACCGACGTGGTGGCGGCCATGCATCCTGCGCGAGTCGCAGTCAGCGTCACTTCGTAGACTCCGGGCTCTGGCGCCGACGCAGCAGGAAACTCAAACCAGTAGTACCGGCCAGAGGTGTTCTCGGCCAGCACGCCAGTCAGTCCGCCCGCTGGAAAGTCGTACGAGATTGTGACACCCGTGATGTACCATGAACCGTTAGAGGCATCACCACTCACCACAGTGATTGTGAAGTTGTGAGTCCAGTACGCTTGCACAGGATCTTGTGGCGAGGCACCCTGCTCCGAGGAGATTGCTAAGGGAATCAGGATATTGACGGTGACCGTCGCAGAGGCCTCCGTGTGGTTTGCAATCCACAGCTTGAATAGCACCGTGGAGTTGACGGCCACCTGAACGGCGAGCAGTCTCAGTTCATAGTGACCACTACCAAGGTCAACCAGTGTGGCCTCCCCTGTCCAATTGGCCTCTATGAGAGTCGCACCGCTGATGGGCATATGCGACACAGTTGTTTGGTACGTCAGATCAAAAGTGGCCGTGGTGCCCCACTCGATTGTGAGCTCGGCTGAGGAGTCAACCGTAATCTCAGTGGGCCGGGGATGGACCACAAATGCCGCCGACAGGTTGTCAGCAGAGATGTAGTTTGCCTTCGTGACGTATGCGTGGATTCTCCATGTCCCATTGTAGACAATAGTCTGCGAGAACACGTATGTGAGTGACGTTCCGGACTCGGTCACAACGACCTCGTGGATCGACTCG
>CAZSTY010000048.1:0-8125 GCA_964609885.1 uncultured archaeon | reverse complement strand
TCTTCTGCACCGAGGCCGGCTTTCATGCTGTCAACGAGGCCATGCAGATTCTTGGAGGTATTGGCTATACGGATGTGTATCCCATCGAGCGCCTGTTCAGAGATGCACGCCTCGGGATAATCTGGACTGGGAGCAATGAGGTCCAACGGCTGATAATCCAGAACGAGGTGTGCCATGAGATTCTCTCCGAAGATCGCTCATCTAAGAGAGATGTTGAGCTCGACACTCTTGGTGCCCACAAGACTGCTGAGAAGGTCTTCAGCGAGCCGCCAGACAAATACCGGCCCCGTGCATGAGTGCTAGTACACAATCGTTAAATATCTCTGACGGGCTGTAAGTTACGGAGTGTAACATTATGGCGAAACTAGTATGTGAGAAATGCGGCCACGAAGCGTCTGTTCCAATGCATTGCGGGAAGGAGATGCATCCTGAAGGTGATCAGTTGGTCTGCTGGATGGGTGCCGCTTGCGGACATCAAGATTTCCCTGTTCATTGCGGTCAGCCGATGACATACGTCGAGTAGGCGAGTACAATGTCAGGCTTGATGGAGGAGATTGTCCGGCGCCGGAGCGGACGGGCCTTTAAAGGCGACCCCATCGGACACGAACAACTACAACTCATTCTTGAGGCTGGCCGGCTGGCTCCCTCATGTGCGAATACTCAGGCATGGGACTTCATTGTTGTCACAGATTCCGATGTCCTCGCGAGGGCTCATGAGGCGTTGACACGTGGGAACGCGTGGGCCAAGACAGCACCTGTGATGATTGTTGTAGCATCGCGAGAGGACGGTGGCTGTCCGGCACACGGCCTCCCATACTTCATGATGGATGCGGGCCTCGCCATTGAGAATATGCTTCTTCAGGCGGTTCATCTTGGCATCATGGGGCATCCTACGGCCGGCTGGGATGAAGATCGTCTGAGGGAAACGCTCAACATTCCGGAGAGCTTTCGCATAGTCGCAGTGGTGTTCTTTGGTTATCCCATGGAGCCTGACGAGATGGACTCCAAGACTCGTGAGAAGGAACTGCGGCCGCGAAACAGGCGTCCTCTCTCTGAGATAGTCCACTGGAACGCTTGGTAGCGCAGCTGGTTCCGTGCCGCAGTTTATGAGGCATCGTGCGCAGGCTGAAGAAAGGAGCTGAACACGATGCAACTGATTCCCTACGAACAGGTAATCCTCTTCAGTCTGCCAGCGATTCTAATGGGCCTCGGCGCTGGTCATGCTCTCGGTGGTCAGGCGGCAGTTCCTGCTAAGACTCGTGTCGGAGTGACCATTGTGGTCGGAGCCCTTGGAGGCGCGGTGATTGCTCTTCTTGTCGCTAGCTTCAGAGGCGCCGAGACAATGTTCTACCTGCTAAGCGTGCTCTCTTGTATCGCTGGATCTCTGTTCGGCATGGTCATCAATTGGGCTCCCGAGCCGCCCAAGATCGCTCATCACGTGGTCTTCACACCGGAGGACGACGAAGAGTTCGACAGGGAGATTGAGGAGGCCCTTGGTGGCGATTCAAGCTGAGGCGGTCCGTTCCACAAGGACTTATCGCCATCTGTTCTGACTCCGAATTCCCTATTGAGAGGAGAGCATGATGCAAAGAGAACTAGTTCCACTGGTTTCCCTCTTCATAGTCACCGCACTCATGTGGTCTGCGGTGGTGATACCGGTCTCGGCGCAGCCCCCGGGCTGGAGCGGCGACGGAAACCTTGCTTTTCTGCTGGAGATAAACGGCATCTCAGCTGCGAACTCCAACTCCACAGCACCCATTCCGGTCTCCCTGTCTGATGATCTGAACATGTCCCTGACGATTGAAACTGGCGCTGACATCATTCTAAAGTCGGGCGTCTTTGTGATGCAGTATCTGTCCATCCCGATAATCAATCAGCCGTTCGACTTCAACGTACCAGTCCCCTCTGGGACCACCCAGTCGTTGATGAATACGTCGATTCCTCTGGGGTCTCTTCTCGGAAGTGGCGGTATTGACTTGATATCTGGTACCGTGAGCGGCTACTTCTCATTCACCTACTCTCTCACCGCCTCTCCTGACGACAACGTGACAGTCACTGAGGACTTCTTCTTACACGTTGGTCCTCAGGGGCCAGCAGTAATCATGTCTGTGACAGGTGCAAGCACTGTAGGTCTTACGCTCATGTCGGTGTTCGGGCTTCTTCTTGCACTGGATGATTTCCAGCAGGGTATTCTTGCTGCACGGAAAATGCGACGGGCGACTCGTGCCTCTGACATAGGAATCTTTCCGCGCTCGGTAGTTCTAAGGCGGCGTCCGAAGAAGAAGGGTGAGCGCGAGGACATCAGTCAGGAGGAGCTGGTCCGGCGTGTTGCTGAAGCCGCACGGACTTCGTGGGACGGAAGGCGCTGTCCGAAGTGCGGCAAGCGCTGGGAGAAGAGTGCGGATCGATGCAAGAAATGCAACATAACGCGTGCAGAGGCCATGGAATACTTCGCGCATGATATTGCCAAGTATGCGCCAAGAGCGCTGAAGATAGTCCGACCAAAGTCTAAGGTGACCGTGGGGTCGCTCTCCAAGAAACTGAAGTTGACCCCTGATCGTGGTGGTGCGCTGGCAGCGGCGTTGACCGATATGGGCGTCTTTCAGACAAGGAGTGTGAAGGTCCCGCTGAGGAAAGTGGCTCTCTCAGGCATGACACTTGCAGGCACTTACTGGAGCTGGATGCAACTGGTAGGAGGCGCCACCCCGTCATGGATTGACATCCTGCTGACAACGACTGCGGGTCTTGTGGTATCGGTCATCATTGCATACTGCATGAACTGGCTTGCTCGCGTACCTAAACTGGGCTATGAGTAGAACGTTCTCACGACGCACGGGGCGTGACAGCCCCGTGCAGCTCGGCAGCGTTTTATCTGCGTTTGTCGCTGCGACATATGATTCCTCATGAGTAATCTGGTGGAAGATCATTCATACCGATGGGAAAACGACGAGGTTATGGTCGAGATTCCCTATAGCGTTGCAGGCGTCAGTACGACTGTCGTCATCACATCAAGGTTTACCGGGAAGATGATGCTCCTTGACGTTGGCGATGGCGCACTGCGCGACCTTCTCGCGAGGGGCAGTATCGACTTTGTCAACGACATCGATGTGATTGCGATAACGCATGGCCATTTTGACCACATGGGCGGGCTCTATCCATTGCTGGGGTTCATGAGAATGTTGGGACGAAGTGAGCCCCTGAATATTCTTGCTCCAGCTGGGTGTGTCGAAGTCACCAACGTGGTTCATGCCTTCAGACAGGCGTATCACAGCACGATCCCGTTCCGCATCTTTATCCATGAGGTGGGCAACAACACTGGATTTGACACGGACTTCTTCAAGACCGAAGCGGTGGAGGTGGAGCATTTCGGGTTGGAGAACACCTCAGGAGAAGACCGCCTCATGCCTGCCCTTGGATTCAGAGTCCGCGTGGGGCAGACTCTGGTGGCCTACACAGGCGACACACGCTACTGTGAGGGCGCAGAGAAGGTCGTGCGGGATGCTGACATTGCCATTATTGAGGCGACTCGTACTGAGGCTCCTGAGGCCGGGCTTCGCGTGCACTTGTCTGAAGAGGAGGCTCAGCGACTTGGGTCGCTGGCGAAAGAGTTTCTTCTAGTGCATCGGCTACCTGCGTCCGTGCTCAATGATGGATGAATACGTCTGTCACTTCTCTTCAGGCTCGAGGACTGCCTTGATGCGAATAAGGCCAGCTCCTATCTTCTTCTGCTTCGTTATTCTGAAGCGACCTAGTACGCCTGTCCTGTCAACGTGGGGGCCTCCACAGACCTCTCTACTGAAGTCTCCCACAGAATACACAGAGACCTCGTCGCCGTACGTATCCCTGAAGAATGCGAGGGCGCCACTTGCAATGGCCTCCTCGTAGGACATTACTTCTCGCTTCACTTTCAGGTCACGCTTGATAGCATCGTTGACAAGGTCCTCTACCTGCTTGATCTCTTCAGGAGTGAGCTTTCGTGGGAACGTGAAGTCAAAGCGCAGCCTCTCTCTTGTTATGTTGCTACCCATCTGGCGAACTGACTCTCCCAGTACACGCCTCAGAGCCGCCTGCAGGAGGTGAGTGGCTGTGTGCAGTTTCGTGATCTCCTCGCTGTGGTCTGCAAGTCCACCCTTGAACTTCCCCTGTGTTGCTGTGCGTGAGATCTCTCTGTGGTGCTCAAACTCTCGTCGAAACTCGTCCATGTTGATCTTGATACCTTTCTCCTCGGCAATCTCCCGTGTGATCTCTAGTGGCAGCCCGAAGCTGGTGAACAAGACGAACGCGTCTTTTCCGGTTACTGTTCCTGTGGAATCGATTATGCGCTGGAGACGCCTCATAGCCTTGCCGAGAGTCTTCCGGAACTTGCGCTCTTCATCGACAAGATTCTGCATCACAAAGTCACGGTTTCTCTCGGTTTCGTCGTAGACATCCTTGTACATGTCAATCACGATGTCTGCGAGCGTCGGTAGAAAGCCGCTCTCTATGCCCAGTTTCTCAGCACTCAGGATGGCCTTTCGGAGAAGGCGCCTGACCACATACCCCTGTTCAACATTGGAGGGTGAGATCCTTCTGTCATCAGCCATTATCATAACTGCGGCCTTGGTGTGGTCTGCGATTATACGGCACAAGACCTCGTCCTTCTCTGTGAACTCCTCCTTTGGAGAGAGTTCCTTAATCTTGTCAATCAGGGGCTTGAAGTTCTCAGTATCGTAGACAGTCGGCACTCCCTGCAGCATCGCAGCGGTGCGTTCCACACCCATTCCCGTGTCGACATTTTGCTGTTTCAGGGGTTCGTACGTTCCATCTTCCCGCTTATTGTATTCCATGAATACATCGTTCCAGACCTCGACATAGTGGCCGCAGTTACATCCCGGCTTGCAGTCAGGACCACACTTGGGAATCTCGTCAACCTCAATGAACATCTCAGTGCAGGGACCACATGGCCCCGTGGTGCCAGCGGGGCCCCACCAGTTGTCCTTCTTCGGGAGATAGTATATCCTCTCCTCAGGAACTCCAAGACTCTTCCAGATCTCCGCAGACTCTATGTCACGAGGCGCGTCATCATCACCTGCAAAGACGGTCACTGAGAGCTTCTCAGGATTGAAGCCAAGCCATTCCTTTGAGGTCAGGAATTCGAAGCTCCATGTGATGGCCTCTTTCTTCCAGTAGTCTCCCAAGCTCCAGTTTCCGAGCATCTCAAAGAACGTCAGATGTGTGGTGTCACCAACATCATCGATGTCAGTCGTACGGATGCACTTCTGGCAGTTAGTGAGCCGTTTCCCTTTCGGGTGAGGTTCTCCTAGCAAGAACGGTACAAGAGGGTGCATTCCTGCCGTTGTGAAGAGGACTGTCGGGTCATTCTCTGGGAGTAGCGAGGCTGAAGGGATTATAGCATGTCCTCTCTGCCGAAAGAACTCTAGGTACTTCTTGCGTAGTTCATTGATTCGCATTTTGTCTCACCAGGCTGCAGAAGTGGCATCTCTGGCGTGTGACACGGCAGACGGATTTTAATGCTTTCGAACAGGCTGCGGGGAGAACAACCAAGTATATCTCATTCAAGGATCAGACCCGATGGCGTCATGCGGTATCTCTTTAGCCGCCCTCCGAGCCACGGGAATCGATTCAACCAGTCTAGGAACCTGTCGTTGGTGATTATGTCCGCGCCAGTACGTTGCGCCATGCGGATGATGACAAGGTCATCGTTCTGACCGGGCTTGGCCTCAATGACGTACCCAGCAGCAATCATATCCATTAAGAGTTCCGGATTGTCTATGCGATGTTTCAAGGCGGCCGAAACGACTATCACCGGGCTGTGTCCTGTACTGAGCAGGCTCTGACGGGCCAAGAGAATATTTCGCGCCCTTGGGCGAGCAGTGGCGGACAGATAATGTGCTACATTCGTACCATCAACAATGACCTGACGGGAGACCTGCCTCCGTTGATTGCGTGTCCGGGAGTTTCTCTCCTTGCACTTCCGGATGTGGTCATCGATTGTGTCCTTGCTGAACAGTCGGTCGCAATACGGGCAATGGACTCTCTTCGGCACGACCGATTCCTTCTTCAATCTCTTGAGGTGGGAGTCGTGACGTAGCACGATATGAAGGCTCCTAATCGGCGGCTGAGGCTGCTTTCAACAGCTAGATGATGAGCGACATCAGAAACAGCCAGCCAGTACCGATTATGAGGTGAATCACGGCCAGTACTGTTGCGACTCTAGCGAAACTGATGAGACTGATTGGTCTACCCTCTTGTTCTGCTAGGGCGAGGACGAGAAGGTTCGCTGGTGCCCCAATCGGAAGAAGGTAACCACCAACATTAACGGCAAGGATGAGCACGGCGGGGAGTACCGGCGTGATAGTCGCAAACTGTGATGCCAACGGGGCAAGTACTACCGAAACTGGAATGTTATCGATGACAGCTGACAGGACTGCCGGTACCCAGATCAGAAACACGATGGCGTTACTCACCTCTCCACCAATAATGTTTCCAACAGCCATGCCGATGTCCTCTATTATTCCTGTAATGTCCAGTGCCGCTACAAGCCCAAAGATTCCAACGAGAAAGAACACGGTTCCCCAGCCGACCCGTGCGAGAATGTTATCCACACGTTCCCGTGTCGCCAGCAGCATGACGAAGGCTATCAGGATGGCCACCATTGCTGGTTCGATGCCCACTGTGGTACCAATGGTAAACCCGAGTATGAGAATTACAATCGCAACCACGGACATGTAGAAGTCATTTCGCGACCGAATCATGTATTCTGGATCGATGAGCAACATTTGGTTAATCAGGTCATCGGGGCCCGGGACAAGACGATTGCCAAATACCCTGAGAAAGATTGGCATTGACACGAGCATTAGGATGATTGACAGGGGCATCAGCGTGATGAAGAGGAGCGAGGCAGAGATTCCCGTCTTGTCTGCAATGACAAGGTTAGGCACCGCCCCCACAATAGATGGAATCGATGCGAAGTTGCACACTATGGCCTCCGAGATCAAGTACGGTCTGAAGTCAATCTCAAGGGCCTTGCATACCTCGATTGTCAGGGGGCCAATGATGAGAATCGTAGATACTGTGTCAAAGAACAGCGAGATGGCAAACACGAAGAGATTGAACATGACAAACAGCCGTTTCGGATCGCCCTGTGTTGGTCTGGCGATTGTGATTGCAATGTACTGGAACATTCCCGAGGCGCTGGCCACCGCCACAATCACCATCATGGCAGTGATGAACAGAATTGTATGCCACTCAATATGTTCGACAAGGTGCCTGAACGTGGCGCCCTGCGTGGGGTCTGTTGAGTTCGCAATCCATAGAATCACACCAACAATACCCATGCCAGTCATCGCCATGGCCGTTCTGTTGACTCTCTCACTGGAGATTAGGAGATACGTGCCGATGAACACAATGAGAACAGGAAGACCGACAGGCTCCATATGGGCACCTCTGACGACGTAGACGCGATGTCCTGTGGGTGGAATACGGTGCGGCTATTTCACATTTCCGTGAGAAAGTCCACTATGCATCGTGTCACCCAATCAGAAACATCACACCAATCAACCATGCACTGCCTATTGTAAGGTGAATGAGCCCGAGAACTGTGCCAATCTTCGCGAACTCGCTGAACGGAATATGTTCGTGTTCTTTCTCAGCAAACCCGATGGCAACCATATTGGCAGGTGAGCCAAGAGGTGTGAACAGATAACCTCCAATGTTCACAGCAAACACTAATGCAAGAGGCAGTACTGGTGATATGTACGAGAAGTCACGTGCGATTGGTGCGAGTACTGCAGAAACCGGCAGGTTGTCCAAGAAGGCTGAGAGCATTGCTGGAATCCATACGAGAAACACAGTGGCAAAAATTGCATTATCACCGATGATGCCGCCTATCACAACTCCCAGCTCCTCAATCAGATGGGTGACTTCAAGGGCCACCACGAGACCAAAGAGCCCCACGAGGAAGAACACAGTCTCCCATCCGACCTCCCTGAGAAACTTGTTTGCCCGGTCGTGTGACATGAGGAGAAGGGCGGAGGCGACAAGAAGTGCTACCATGGGGGGCTCAATGTGGAGCGTTGGTCCTAGTGCGAAACCTGTAACAAGACCAGCGAGAGCAATGACCGAG
>CAZSTY010000047.1:0-8161 GCA_964609885.1 uncultured archaeon | reverse complement strand
TGTTCCCGTACCATCAATTCTCCGCGAGTGTGTACACGCAGGAATAGACCTTGAGAGGGCCATACGATTCCTCTCGGTGCTCGAACAGGAGGGCCGGATTCGCAACGACGGTGTTGTAGTAGAACTTGAGGAGGTTGATTGAGATGGCCAGTGCAGAATCGGTACCAGCTCTGACATGGAGGCGGAGGTCCCCAAGAATAGGTGGGCGCTCTCTGTTAAATCTGGCAAACCTATTGCTTAGAGATACGAACCACCGATTGACAACTCTTCACAGGGGCGGAGGTCCGGACCCTGAGATCTATGTTGTGACACGGGTTGACTGGCGCGGTCCTAATCCTGCCAGTCCGGTCTTGGTTCGACTGCCGCGACTGTTGTCGATTCTCGAGGCTCTTCGGGGCACGCGCGGAGTTCCCAGCGAGATCTACCTTGATAGCACGGACGGGATAGTCGTCTATCTCCCAACAGGTATCAGAATCTCTGAGCTATCGAACAGCACCAAATCGGGAGTGAAGCAGCTGGTTGGGCTTGTTGAAGACACTGTGAATCATCTCTACTCAACGGTGATTGAGGTCGAGAAGTGGTTCTGGAAGGCTGCGCGGCAACGCGGTTTTAGCCCCGAGATCGTCGAACGGATTGGTCGACGTGAGCCACACTATGATTCTCCGTCACATCGCCTCCGCTTCGAGGAGCTGTTGCATTCGTATTTCTCGATTAGGTTCAGAGTGCACCGGGCGGAGGGCTGCCTCAGAGTGGAGGGAAGAAGATGACCGTCTCAGCCCTCAACTTGATGCGGTTCTTTCCCTATACTCCTAGGCCGCACCAGGAGAGGGCTGTCGAGCTTGCCGCAAGCGTCTTCGCGAATGGTGGAGTTGGCCTTTTGTCCGCTGACTGCGGCGTCGGGAAGACTATCGCGGTTCTGTCAGGATACCTTGCCGCCCGATGGAACGACCAACAGTCACGACTCTTCATAGTCACCCGCACACACTCTCAGACGAGGGTGTTCGAGTCTGAGCTTGGAGTGCTCAGAGAGTCATTGCCCGACCTGACCGCCACTACGCTTGTTTCACGTGCGCGAATGTGCCCTCTGCGTGGACAGATTGACTCAATGAGCAACACGGGGTTTATGCACGCATGCTCCCAGATGATTCGCACGGGACAGTGTACGTATTTCTGGAACATGTACAGACGCAGCAATGGGCGCCCAGCAATTAGAGAGTCTGCAGAGGAAACCCTATCTAGTATCCTCAACAGAGGAGTGGTGACCCGAGAGACCGCAGAGCAGGCGACACACGAAGATGGCATGTGTCCCTATGAGGTCCTCAAATGGTCGGCCCGGCGAAGCAGGGTCATCATCGGTCCGTACTCGTATCTCTTCAAGAACCGAGTGAGAGTCGCGACACTGGGCTTTCTTGACGTGGAGCTTCGTGACCTCGATGTCATAGTTGATGAGGCGCACAACCTGCCCTCTCACGTCTTGGACTCTGAGACTGCGCGGTTGTCAGGTCCAGACCTGATCTGGCTTCGGCAAAACCGTGAATCGATAGTGGCCACAGTCGGGCTCTCATGGATGGCGGACGCCATAGACTTTCTTTGGGACTCGATGATGCTCGCGCTTGACCGAATGGGGCGCAGTTCGGAACGTGCCTTGGACAAATGGGAGATAGCTCCTCGCTTTGTCACGGCCGCACAATTGGAGCAGGCACTTGCAGCCTCAAGACCCGATTCGTCAGACCCTGACGCGGTTTCGGCCACAGAAACGCCCGTGGACCGGCTGATTGACTTTCTGTTCGCCGCTCTCCGCGCTATCGATAGCGACGACTGGCATATCACACTCCGAACGAGGCCCGCGTTTCGTGACGAGTCGGATGTGATGAGATCTGAGATCACGATTCGCCCCTTCAACGCGGCCACACTGGCGTCACCGGTGCTTCGAGGTGCGCGGTCGGCTCTCTTGATGTCTGGGACCCTGAGGCCCACAGAGCACTACGCACGTCTACTGGGCGTCGTAGGGGCGGCTGCAGTAGAGCTTGCTAGCCCATATCCACGGGGCACTCGACTCATTCTCATTGATCGAGTGCTCTCAACCAAGTACGACGAACGAAACCCGACGTTATGGCGCATGATTGCCGAACGTGTCAGCACAGCACTCAGAGCCGTTCCAGCCAACAAGAGCGCGCTGGTGGCCTTCCCGAGCTACGCTGTCATGCGTGAGGTTCTGAGCTATGGCATCGACTGCGGGTTCAGGGAGCGGCTTGTGGAGAGCCCTAACTCACGTCTGGAGACTTTGGTGGAGGCCATCGAGACCGGGCCGCAGGCAATCTTCTGTGTGTACGGGGGGAAGTTCTCCGAGGGTGTTGACCTTGTCGAGGCAGGTTCCAGCCTGATAGACTTGATTGTGGGGGTTGGGGTCCCCTTTGTGCCCCCGACTGACTATCAAATGGCATTCCAAGCTTGGCTGGACAGGAAATTCGGGCGTGGTTCTGGTTACTACTTCGCTTCCACAATTCCCTCACTGCGCAAGGTGACCCAGCTCGTAGGGCGGCTTCGGCGATCTCCATCGGACTGGGGGGTCGTTGTTCTGATTGACCGGAGGTTCTTGAAACACTTGCATGTCCTAGGTGACGACATTGCGTCGGACATGTGGCCATTCTCCACAGCCGAAGAGATGAGAGAGGCAATTCAACAGTTCCTTGAGATGAAGGGGGCTGGGGTGTTATGAGGTGGCGCCATCTGTCATACCTACGCTGGGTGATTCTGACCTCCGTTTCTGCCGGAGCTGTTGCTTCGCTGCTTTTTCGAGGCTCAGAGTCTGAGGCCTTGGTCGTGATCTTGACAGTGCTTTTGGCATTGGTCACAGGGCTCCTCTGGAGCAGCGAGTCCGAGCCACTGGTCTTGTGGGATAGCGACTTGGGTGTGCTCGCGTTGATTAGGAGATGGAGCGTGGAGGTGCAGTCCGGACGGTTGCTCACGAGCGTTCCCCTCGGGATAGATTTGAGCGGGTCTGCAGTGAGAGTACTCCGGGCAGTCCATCCACGTCTGATAGATGGGCCTGACGCCTCGCTGCGGTTCTTTGTGATTCGCCCTCTCAGTGAGTCGTCCACGATCGTGGGGTTCATGGTGGTCAGACGGGCTTTGCGGTTATTCAATGGAGTTGGGAGAGTCACATCGCTCTCCGAGGAGGTGGCGTCGGATGCAGCTGTGCTGGAGAGCGCTTTACACGGCGCGTATCCTCACGCACCAGTCCGGCGAGCTGAGTTACCCGACCTGCTCAGTGTAGCCTCTGGAGGTGTCCATCAAGTTGTCACGCACTGAGTCACTCCACCGGGTATCCTTGCCTCGCGGCGTCAGCGTGAGCCAGATCATGCGCACCCTTGAGATAGGTCTGGGCTACCGATGGGATATTCTCGTCGACGTTCCGCAGCTGGTGGCACATGGATCTCCGCCGGGAGGGAGACTTCCAGAGATACTCATCGAGGGGCCGCGAAGCATGGTCCTGAGTGCCGCCGAGGATGCAACAATAGAACGAGTCCGTCTTCTGCTCCAGTTGCTTGCCAGACGCAAACGGCTCCTGCCGACCGGAGGTGAGTAGCAGATTGCCGCGTCGCACGATAGCAGGAGCAAGGCCGGAGCACGATCCGTTGCCAACCTCTGATGACAAAGGTGTATCGCTAACCACGGACACCGAACTGAGGTGGAACAATCGGACCTGTCGGCCACCTATTGGCAAGATGGGTGTTCTGTCCTTCTTACTGTTCGCAGCCTGCGCATGGCAGCCGGTCCTCGGTCTATTCGTTGTCGGATTGAGTCTAGTGCTTGTTCTTGCTATGGTCTTCTCGCACGGTGAAGAACGCGTGCGTGCGGCCCGCCTGCAACACTGGAGTGAGGTGGCGGTGTCTTCTCTTCTCATCGAGCCGGTGGACGATGTTGCTCGGTGCAGTTGCCCAGAGGGGACCAGATACATCTCTGGGCTGCATCTTCAGACGGCCGGGCCCCATCTGTATGGCCGGCTGGGAGTCCTCCTGAGAGCAATCCGCACATCCATTGGAGTGACTGTTGTCGTAGAGATGGATCCCCGTTCGGCAACCGTTCTTCTGGGACCCGAGGTGGCTGCAGAACCGCTTGACGAGTACTACTCGTTTCTCACGCCCACTCGACTGGACGCGTATGTTCAGACGCGGGGGTCCGTGTGGGCTGTGTCGGTGGCCATCCTCGGTCAGGGCCGTACTGCGTCAGAGGTGATACCTCTGTTTCCCGCGGTCACTGGGGTTCTCCCTGACGAGGGATGGCAAGAGTACTCTCCAGCTGTCCTCTCAAAGCGCCTTAGGACCCTGAACATTGTTCCGCAGCCGGGCTTTCATGCCACTGGTGAGGACCTCTCAGAATGGCTTGTGCAGCTTGCTGGAGAACTCTCCTCGGAGGTTGGAGGAAATGTCCCGGGTGAGTTCTTGATGCCTGTGAGACTTGGTACCGTTGAGTATCGAATCGGGTACGTGGTCAACCCCGAGACACTGGAGTCCGGCCCCGTTGCGGGGTTCTCGCATGAGGACCTGCTTCACGGTCTGCTCGTGTCCGGCGGCACAGCAGATGATCGTTGCCGCATGTTGACCCTTCTCGTTGAACAGCTAATCAGGAATGGCAAGCGTGTGTTCGTTGTGACGACGCGCAGGGAGAGCGCTGGTATCGCGTCCCTTGTTTCGGACGGAGTATCTCTGGAACTTGGCCGGGACTTCGTACTGAACCCCCTAGATCCCGAAGGAATGTCCAGAAAGACCTACGTGGTACAGCTGATGAAGGCCCTGGAGATCGTGGCAGGGTCCAGCCCCAAGGCCTCCGACCTACGTAGCGCTGTCGAGCTTGAGCTTGCTCTGATGCGCGCCATGTCAATCGGTGGTTCGACTCTGGCTGACGTACGCCTTAACGAGACCGACGTGTCGCTGGCGGACTCTCCTAGTGAGATGCTCCCAGACAGGGCCTCCCCTTCGTATCAGAAGTCATTGCATGGAATGGCCGCGGTCCGCACGCTGTACGAGGGAGCCGGAGCGAGCGCGTTCTATGGGTCACAGACGGCACCGATAGAGCGTGTAGCTTCCAACAGATTGGTCGTTATGGTGATCAGTTTGGAAGCGCCATATCTTGAGAAGTTCGCCCTCGACCTCCTCAGTATCAAGTTAGGAGGCATGAGGGCAGACCCCGACCTTGTTGTGATCTTTGAGGATGCTCATAATCTGCTCACGTCTGTTGACTCGCATAGGAACCGAGAAGAATGGGTCGAGCTCCTCCTCCGACGGCTAGTTCGCAGAGGGCCTCTTGTGGTGAGCGTAGAACACCTAAATGGCCTCCCCTACGGAGCCAGAGGCATCTTCTCCTCAAGCCTTGTGTTCAGGCTTCAAGACTCGGGAGACATCAGGGCCGCCACAGATTTCCTCGGTCTCAGTGTCATCGGGTCAGGGCTGTACAGCAAGCAGCGATCGTCACCACGAGAAACATCATTCTTGAGGTCTATGCCTTCTGACACGGCGCTTCTCAAGACGAGAGGAATTACCACATGCATTCCGCTTGTTCTGGACCCCGCACCCGAGATTCGTGAAACTTTGCCATATGAGCCCGCACTGACCACGCCCCCGAGTCCGTCTTCCTCAACAGCGAAGAGTTCAGGTGACACTCTGCTCGGGCGCGTTGCGGGCGACGAGGCCCCTGTTGCTATCGAGATCATGAGGCTGCTAGAGCGATACGAGCCATTGACCGTAGGCGCAATTCAGAGATTTGTTTCGTCATCGCTTGGGACGAGCGTCAATGTCGAGGGGGTCCTCACGAGGCTCGAACGTGCGAACATGATTCTGCGTGGGCATGAGGTTCATGGCAATGTTTCGTACATGAACTATCGCCTCACCATGAAGGGCACAATGGCCCTACGGCAAGTCACAACTGAGGAGGGGTCGGGATGACTGCTGTCGCATCGAGTGTGTCCTCACAGGTGCTAGAGATACTTCGGCAGCAGTCCCTCTCCCCACGAGGCGTTCAGAAAGAGGCCATTGAGAAGGGCCTGCTCTCTGGTGAGAGCATCATGATTGTCAGCCCCACGGGCTCCGGAAAGACGCTAGTGGGTGAGATGGCCGCTCTTCGAGCGGTCCTGTCTGGAAAGAAGGCCATGTATCTTGTCCCTCTGCGCGCGTTGGCGACACAGGTCGGTGAGATTATCCGCGACCGATACTCGGAGGTGGGAATCTCGGTTGGCACCAGCACAGGCGACTTCCAGACAGACGCGGAGTACCTTGGAGAGAGCGACATCGTAGTGACAACGTACGAGCGCGCAGACTCTTTGCTGCGCAGACACGTGGGCTGGCTCACTGAGATTGGGACGGTCGTGATTGACGAGATTCAGACGATCTCGGAGGGCATCCGAGGGGCGAGGCTGGAGTCGCTCATGATTCGTCTGCGTCGCATGCTGCCTGAGCTGCAGGTTGTAGCGCTCTCAGCCACAGTTGGTGCACCGGCGGATCTTGCTGAGTGGCTGGGGTGTACTCTCATTCATTCTGACACCCGTCCTGTTCCCCTCCATTGTGCTGTAGTGCCAACATCAGACCGCCTGAGAACACTTCGAAACATTGTGATGACCACTGTTCGGGCGGACGGACAGGTCATAGTCTTCTGCAGGACCCGTCGCGACGCGGAGTCTTACGCCGCTAGGCTTGCAGGCGATGTGGGTCGTCAATTGACATCGCATGAGACTGTTGAGCTCGACTCGGAGTTGGACTCGGTGGAGAACTGGGAGGCAAATGTTCCTCGTGAGCTTCGTAGGCTTCTCCACGATGGAATCGCATTTCATCATGCAGGGCTGGCTTACAGAACACGCGAACTTGTCGAGCGACTGTTCAGAAGGGGATTGCTCCGGGTGATGTGTTCGACATCAACGCTCTCCGCTGGAATTGACTTTCCCGCCCGGACAGTCGTGGTGACAAATCCGCGTTCCCCTCAGGACTACACCCAGTTTCTGCATGCGAACAGGGTGCATCAGATGCTCGGCCGCGCCGGTAGGCCGGGACATGATCGGGCTGGCTTTGGCGTTATTCTTGCTGGAAGCCAAGGTGAGGCAGACATGCTACGCAACTCCTACTTTGAGTCCGTCAAGGACCCCGAAACGGGTGCCGAAATACTCATTCCCCGGTACGAACCCCTGCGCAGCAACCTCGGGGATCCCCGAGTCCTCCCGGAACAGCTACTGGTTGCCGTCGCACATCTTGGACAAGCAACGCTCCAGGAGATTGAAGACGGTTTCTTTGGGGACTCGTTTCTCACCTTCTGCGCCATCAGGGACACTCGCACCCCGATGCGAGTCTTGAATCTGGGCGAGATCGACGCCGCGTCGGCCATCGAACGTCACGCACTTCCAGAAACTGTCAGATCGGCACGCGAAGGCGTTCTTGGGCAAGTCACGATTCGGGAGAAGAGTGACACCACCATCGGGGGAATTGTGCGCGACTGGGAGGGCGCACAGTACACATGTCGTTTCTCCTCACGTGTGAAGGATGACGGTCTTGTGGAGGGGCCGATGTGCTCCTGCGGCTCCCCGCAGGACGACAGCGGAATCTTGTGTCCCCACCTCGTCGCCTTGGGAACCGCTGCAGGCCGGGAGCTGGGGTCGCTGGCGGACTATGTCGTTCCCCTGGCTCTCAGCGAGGTGAGTCCGTTCCGGATTCTCGTCCGGCTTGGTCTGGTCGAAGGGGCCTTCGATGGCAAGATACGGCCGACACGTCTAGGTAGAGTTGTGAATCGGCTCTACTTGCAGATACCAGTATTGCGTGAGATGCAGGCGACCCTACCTACTATCAGTGACAACCCCGGTCTGCTGTGGCTCTTGCGTCATCTAATCAGCATGGAGAGCGGCACAGAGCTCTCAGACTCGTTTGACAGCTTCATTGCCGGCCTAGTTTCGACGGAACTACCATTTGAAACACTTGCGTCGGCCGCCGAACTCAATGTCGGGGACGCACTCGCGTTGGTTGAGACGGCAGAGTGGATGCTTGCTGCGATGGCTGCAGTGGCCGAGGTCGGAGGGCTCCCTCGAGTTGTCGAACTTGCCGGGGGACTGCTTAGGGCAATCGAGCTCAGAATCGGCCCTGCTTCTACGACAGGAGGATGATATCAAATGGCGATATTGGAT
>CAZSTY010000046.1:0-8164 GCA_964609885.1 uncultured archaeon | reverse complement strand
TGTGGCGGCTTGTCACGGGCCGAGGCTCTAGCTCACTTGGCTCCTCTTGTTCTGTTGCACTCGAGTCATCAATCACAACTCGGACCTCGTTCCGAGTCTCCGTGACAAAGATGGCGTCCGGACTCACAAGGGGATACCCGCGAACAACGAGTAACCCGAGCGCCAGCTCGATTGCGTGACTCGGCGTGAACGTCGACTCGAGGATTGTACATCCATCTGCCCACTGCACACGGACTCTCTTCTCGACTGCAACCACTTCAGTGACGCGAACAAGATGGCCTTCCTTCATCTTGTCGACTTCAATGACCCTTGTTGTCTTCATGGCACCCGCTGAGAAACTCTCGTGCAGCGTCTGAAAGACCTATCGACCAACACACAGTCTGCACGGCTAGAACACAACATGATAGGATAATGACGAGGCGAGAGTAGAGCATCTAGTCAGGCACGATTCGTGTGCCCGTCTCGCCTCGGAGAGCCCGGGTGATGTTCGGAGGGTCGGTGATGAGAGCCATGTCCCCGCCTCGCTCGATGAACTGAACGGAGGCCTTGATCTTCGGCAGCATGCTCCCGGCGGCAAAGTGACCCTCTTCTATGTACCTTCTGGCCTCGGACACAGTCATGGTGTCTATGGCGGTCTGCTGCGGAGTCCCGAAGTTCAGATACACCTGCTCCACCGCAGTGGAGATGAGCAACAGATCCACGCCGAGATCGCTGGCCAATAGGCTCGATGCGAAGTCCTTGTCAATGACCGCCGCAACGCCCTCCAGCGAGCCGTCCTCGTGCTCAATGACAGGGATGCCTCCACCACCCACTGCATACACTATGATTCCCTGCTGCACCATGCATTTGATGGCGTCCAGCTCGACTATCTTCTGGGGAATAGGCGATGGAACAACGCGCCTCCAGCCACGTCCCGCATCCTCTGTGACCACCCACCCATACTTCTCTGCACGCTCCTTGGCAGTCTGTTCGTCCATGAATGACCCAATCGGCTTGGTAGGGTTCTCAAACGCCGGGTCATTCTTGTCCACAATGACTTGAGTGATCACCCCGGCTATTGTCTTCCTCATTCCACGACGTTTGAACTCGTTCGTCAGAGCGCGTGCCAACATGTAACCAATCTGGCCCTGGCTCTGTGCGCCACAATAGTCCAGAGGCACTTCGTGTACTTCAGACGCGGCAAGCTCAGATCTGCGGAGTATCGCTCCGACCTGAGGACCGTTACCCGATGTTATAACAACATTCCAGCCCTCGAGAACCATGTCTGCAATGTGCCGACTGGTTTCTGCTGCTGCCTCGTACTGATCCTCGATGGTACGATGCGACTTGTCGCGTATCAATGAGTTGCCGCCGATTGCGACAACGCCAGTCTTCGGTGCTGCCATTGGATCACCTCATCACCAGAGGCCTTCGGCGAAGTAGTACGACACTTTTAAGAGATTCGAACGTGTCATCGAGAGGCAGCTGCCCGGGCCGTGGGTGACATATCCTCGCATTGTTTCGCTTGGTAACTTGACGGCGCTCATTGTTGCCAATCCGAAACCGTTATACGTGTCGTGGCCAGATGCCAGGACGAAGGCGATAACGAAGATGAGGACACATCGCGGAAGAGGCATGGGTGGACGGGGACGAAGAGTCGGTTTGTGGGGACCCCAAGGCGGAGGTTTCGGAAGAGGCCGACGATGGAACATCGACCACACAGTGGCCAACATTGACCCTAGTTGGCCAGAGCCTACTGCATTCTCTCAGTCCCCCAGCTCCACAGAAGAAAAGGAAACAGCGAGAACAGTCTCGGTGCCCAGTTCCTCGCAGACCCCCTCCTTTCCATATCCACAGGTCAACGATTCATGCATTGGATGTGGGACGTGTGTTCGCGCATGCCCGATGGGAGCGATAGCAATGGTCGACGGGATTGCGAAGGTCGACCCCAAGATCTGCGCCAGATGTGGCGTCTGCATTTCCGTCTGTCCTGTGAACGCTATTGCGTTCCGTTAGTAATGCTGGAACCGGTCGCCAGTCACGGCCGGCCCTCCTTTTTCTTTCCATGACGCCACTGCACCGACCGCATTGAACGCTCGAAACATCGCTCATGTTGGGAATCCTGACGCTCAATGCGAGGCCTTTTTGCCGCTTAATATACGTGTCTAAAGGTCGAGTCTAAAGAGTATTTATAAGTCGGTTTGTTTTTCTCGCCATCAGGAACATTGTTCCGAGGAGAAGTGTCTTGAAGAGGAGAACGATAGCAGGAGTCGGACTGCTTCTAATCTTCGCGCTGGCCTTCACCATGATTCCAGCAACGAACGCAGTCACGACCAACAACCAAGCCACACCCCGCCGCGGTGGAGGAGGTGGCGGCAGGTGGCGAAACACAGCGCCAACTGTAACGATAACTTATCCCGCGGACTTCGAAACCGTGAGCGGAACGATAACGATCACCGTCACCGCTACTGACGCGCAAGACGGAGACCTCGTCCCGACCATCTCGATCGACGGCGTTGTCGTGGCGACTGCGAACTCTTACGTATGGGATACCACCACGGTGGAGGACGGCCAACATACTATCGAGGCCACGGTCACAGACAGCGGCGGCCTCACGGGATCTGACAGCAGTGTTGTCACGGTCGACAATGTTGAGGAGCCGCCCCCGCCCCCGGGCCAGAACAAGTACGCAGTGATAGTGGGGATCTCGGACTACTACGCTGTAAACGACCTCTCCTATTGCGACGAAGACGCCACTGACTGGTACAACTACCTGTCCGGCCTCGGCTACATAATCAAGCTGTTTGGCGACGGTACGAACTCGTACCCCCAGTGGGACGGCTATGCCACGGAGTACAACATCAAGACCGCTCTGGCCGAGTTCATCTCAATAGCAGATGAGGACGACATCATCGTCTTTGCCAGCTCTGGTCATGGCACGACCTACACAGGTGGCGAAACAATCTGCTGCTGGGACTATGGCGTAGGTCAGGACGGTGAGGATGGCTCCTTCACAGATGTGGAGATGGCCTCCGTCTTCGCCCCAGCCGTGTGCAAGGTCTTCATCTTTCTTGACCACTGCTACTCCGGTGGCATGAACGAGGTCATGTCAAATGACAACTCAGCAAACATCTACATGACAACGACCTGCACGGACTCCGGGTATGGTTATGATGAGCCCACCTACGAAAATGGCGCTTGGACCTACTGGTTTCTCGAGGCCGGTCTTGTCGGTCAGGGCTTCACAACCATGGAGGCCTGCTTCGACTGGGCCGTGGCCCAATACCCGTACGGTGGCGCAGACACCCCGCAGGAGTTCGACGGCAACCTCGCGGTCGACTTCACTCTGTGACAGTGGGAGAAATTGTCGTCTACTAATCCGATGGAATGGCCTTGTCCATTCCATCACCCCCCTTTCTTTTCTCCTCAGATGGCGGCGGTCCCGCATCTGCCCCGATGCGGGGCCGTTCCTGTCGCCAAGTCTTTACAATAGCGACCAAGAGTTCTGCGTCCAAAAACGACTTAACCCTCGCGCCCTGTATCTCCCAGAAGCCCAACAGGACGCGTGGATATATGAATTCCGAGAGGGACGCAGGCTCGACAGTCGGGCCGTACCGGGTAGTGGTGGCGACTGGCTTCGGTGTGTTCCTCAGCGCACTGGACTCGTCGATCGTGAACGTCTCACTCTGGACAATGGCGACTGAATTCAAAGTGGGGATGGACGCAATCCAGTGGGTCATCATTGCGTATCTGCTGATCTTGACGTCCCTCATGCCTCTCGCTGGCAAGGTGGGTGATAGACACGGGAAGACCAAGGTGTTCAAGTCGGGAGTGGGACTGTTCACGTTCGGTTCTCTCGCCTGCGCCCTGTCGCCCACACTTGAGCTGCTGGTTGCCTCGCGGGTCTTTCAGGCAGTTGGAGCGAGCATGATGACGGCAAATGGCCTCGCTCTGATCACGTATTTCACAACGCCCGAAACGCGCGGGAGAGCAATGGGGCTGAACTCAATAATCCTTGCCGCAGCCCTAGGCTTGGGACCCGTGTTGGGAGGCGTCCTGACACAGTTCTTCGGCTGGGAGAGCATCTTTCTGGTGAACATCCCTGTGGGAATCATCGGTTTCGCCACCGTGGCGTGGCTAATACCGGAAACCAGTCCCGTTCACGAAACCAGATTCGATACCGTGGGCGCGCTCATGTTCTTCGTGTCACTGTTCTCGCTGGTCTACGCTGTGTCCGTGGCAACCAAGACGTATGTATTGGTCCTCGGTATCTCCGCCGCGGTGTGCGTCGTGTCTTTCGTCGGACTTCTTGTCAGAGAGAAGCGCTTCGTATCGCCAATCATCCCCACGAGGGTGCTGGCCGACAGGCGCATATCGGTGAGCCTTGCCTCTGCGTTGCTGTCGTTCATGGCGGTGATTCCAGTCTCGTTCCTCATGCCGTTCTATCTTCAGGAGGCCATGGGATTCACACAATCGATAACGGGTATCTTCCTTGTGATTCACCCACTCGTGCTGTCGGTGACCGGCCCTCTCGCGGGACTGATCTCAGAGCGTGTCAACGCACGCTTGCAGACCGTCGTGGGTCTGACTATTCAGCTCGTAGGCCTGATGTCGCTGGCCTTTGCTCTTCCCAATCTACTGTTCATGGCAGTCAGCATCGCTGTGATGAGCTTCGGACTGTCAATCTTCACTGTGGCCAATGGCAACTTTGTGATGACATCGGCTCCACGTGATTATATGGGAGTGGTCAGTGCCCTGACAAACATCTCACGCACGACGGGATTCTCCGTGGCAACCGCCCTGGCGACATCCGTGTTCGGTCTCTTTTTCGGGACACTGTATGGTGGCGGGAGCCAGCAATACTTCTGGGCATATACCGAAGCAGTACAATACACAATCTGGTTCTTCTGTGTCTTCGCACTGGTTGCCTGTGTGATATCAGCGTTCAGAGGCCTGAGCCCTGCCGAGGAGAAACGCGAGGCCGCTGAGAGGCCTCCCATCCCGCTTGTGCCAGCATAAGACTATAGC
The DNA here is from genome assembly GCA_964609885.1 of uncultured archaeon. Lineage (GTDB taxonomy): Archaea > Asgardarchaeota > Thorarchaeia > Thorarchaeales > Thorarchaeaceae > B65-G9. Next base: position 3,157 of record CAZSTY010000046.1, on the reverse strand, counting down.
TGTAACACATCTGCCAAGAACAGGATTCTTCGGCGGAAGTCGGGGTGATCCAACATCACCATACTCTTTCCGACCTCATTGTCAAACATCAGCATATCGGGGTTGTTTCGTAGAGTTGCAAGCAGTCTGTCGAGTTCCTCACGGTCCAGACGCTCGTCACCATCGAGGTCAATCTTTCTCCAATCAACTGTGGCTCGGGGATTGGACTTCGAGTCCGTTGTCAGAGCCGACTCCTTCACTAGCGAGGCGGCCGCGGGCTCCACCAGCCTCATTATGTCATCGTCGCTCATGGGCAGGCCGTACGTGTCACGAAGTAGCCTCAGACGACTCTCAAGGAATATCCTCGGTGCCTGGATTCGTGCCCGCTCCGGGTCCAGTTCGTGCGGGTCGAGCGAGAGGACAACTTGGTGAATCTCATCGTCAGTGACAGGGAGGGCCCCGGTCTTGTTCATGGCTGCGAGTCTCTGAATCTCTCTGACCAACGTATTGATTGCCTCGATTCGCAGGCCGAGTCGAATCAGGGCGTTGATGGTAACGAGAGGGCCAAGCACAGACGCCGCATCGTAGTCTGCCAGGAGCTCGGCTGCACGACTGGCCCGCCTGATAAAGACCGTCGCCACTATTATGCCCAGTCGGGAGGCTCCGTAGAAGACGAGAAGTGCCACCACACGAGCCAGAGCGGCCAGCGGATTGAACGCCACCAAGAGAGCGTCCGCAATACCCAGTGCGATTCGGACATAGACGTAGAGGTAGACAACTTGGATGAACATATCAGGCATCCGAGTGAGAATCTGGATGAGCGAGTCGTGATTCTTGATGTGTGCCAGCTCATGCGCGATGACCGCTCTCACCTCTTGGGGACTGAGAAGGGCCAGAAGGTTGCTATGTAAGACAACGACCGAACCCAATAGGGGCAGACTGAAGGTGAACGCATTAGGGATTGGCGAACGCAACAGGTAGATCTTGCTCACGTGCACGCCACTCTTCTGGGCCAAGTCGTGGGTCCATTCCACAATCTCATGCCGCGAGTACTTGCATGTCCAAGCGTCAGTTCTCAGGTACTTCGGAAACAGCTGAATCATATCAGGTCTGACCGACATGGACGCGGCCAGAGAGTACAGGATGACAACTTGGACAACAGCAATGGTGAGGAACAACGTAGCGGAGATCAACGTGTTGCCCTGCGTGGTGTCAAAACGGACAATCCACAGAGAGGAAGAATCGAGAGTGAGAAACGATACAAGTGCGATCTGTACAAGGTCGGCAACCAAGAAGGCGATGACGGCGGTCCACTTTTCCCGCGCCACTCTCTCGACAATTAGAGGTCTGTTCAAATCGGCACACACTCGCCCGAACGTCAGAGCAACACCATAAGACGGTATCTGATACGGATGATGGCAGTCATGCCAATGCTCATAAGAGTGGGAGCTGGCGCCTGTGCGGAAAGCGGTACCAGAGTGGACGCTCATGACCAAGCTCGTAGACATTGACCTTGATGATATTAGATTGAGGAGCATGACTGTCGCGGAGTACTTCGAGTCTGTGACGGGGAAGGACAAGGATGTGATGATGGACAAGTACCAACAGTACCGACTCAAGGGGGACGTATTGCAACAGCTGAAAGACCTCGCCGGGAGCGTTGTCTGTGTCGTGTTCAGCGCGGCATGGTGCAAGGATTGCAAGAATGCCCTACCGATGCTAAGACATCTTGAAGAGAGAGCGGGACTCGAGGTCCGCGTCTTCGGAAACATCAAGACGGCACCTCTGGATCCGGAACGCAGATGGAAGGTTCCACCGTCGCCGCCTGAAATGGAGGAATGGAACATCACACACATTCCTTGGATAGTGCTCTTCGACAGGGACGGCAATGAGATAGGTACCATAATCGAGAAGCCGGAAGTGAGGGAAACCCTCGAGGAAGAGATTCTATATCACCTCTCAAAAGATAGATAACCAAGTGGGCGCCTATGATTGCCTGCTCTAGTGGAGGAGTGCACAATGCAAATACCCATCATCACCTCATTCATCGAAGGCCTCAAGCTCTTCTTTCGCAACAAGCGACTGAAGTGGCTCACGGCAGTGTTCTTCGTCGGAGTCCTGATCACCTCTGTCACAGGTGCCATCGGTCTCCGTCTTTCTCAGGATCTCACCATGAAGCCATTTGCCATGTTCATGGTGGCAATCACAGGCGGTATCTGGCCTGTGTACTTCATGCTTGTAGCGTTTGTGACCCTCATTGGCCTCCAGCGGTTCGTTGCCAGCGAGGAGTCATACAAGACATCTGCGATATTGTTGATTCCTTGGATGTTCATCAGCCTCATGATGCTCTTCGTCATGGTGATGATGTTCCTGCCATTCCTGCAGATGATGGTGTTTGTGGTCGCCTTCTTTGGATGGATAGTGTTTCAGGCGTACTTCTCCACCCGTACTGCGCTAAAGTACGGAGGAGCAATTGACACATCATCGATTCCAAGAGGGAGGAAGGCGCTCGCTGCGTTCAGTAGCATCTTCTGCTACTTTGTGGTTCTGGGCGCGTTCATCTTTGTCGTGTATATCAATCTTGGCGGCCTATTGGCGTCGCCAGGTAGACTCGTCCTCTTGATCCTCGGCACCATCATGGCGCTATTGTTCAATTTTCTCAACTCAATGATAATGGCAAAGCACAGGGACAAGGTGACCCTAGGGAACATCGCACTGATTGGTCTGTTCATCTCGTTGTACTCCGCATACTTCATCTACAACGCCGGCAAGCCCGTGGACATCAACCCCGACCTTGTCAGCATTGCAATCTCCATATTCTTCGTGTTCTACACCATGAGCTCTGTTGGTTCGATGCTTGCAAGCAGAGCTGACCTAGATACGTTCTGGAAGATTCCGCCAGAGCTGGCCGCGGCACTGACATTTTTCTTGGCGTCCGGATACTACTTCGCTGATGTGTGGTTCCCGATAGCTCTCCCCGACCCCACTTTCGGCGCGTCAATCTCAGATCTACTCAAGCTCTTGATCTTCCCGTTCATTGCGCTGTTGATGGAGCTCAGGTACCTCCGCAAGGTCAGCAAGGCGATTGAGGCCCTTCCGGAGCATGAGGCAGTCCCCGTAGAACGAGAGGAGCCAGGGGCACCTGAGCCCGAGGAGGAGCCAGAAACCCCAATCGAAG
>CAZSTY010000045.1:0-8356 GCA_964609885.1 uncultured archaeon | reverse complement strand
ACACCCCCCTCCGAACGCCATTTTCAGGCCATCCGCTCGACCAGATGGAGCCTCAAGTGATACCAAAAGACGGTTACAGTACATCAGACCCACCAAAAAGCTCCTTAGTGCGCTCCCCCGAGCATACTCATGCCGGCGGCCCGTTCAGAACGGCAACCTGTCCTGATCGTCGTGGGAGTCGAACAGGTTGGCGATCTTGCGGCTGTATCTTACAAAGTCCCCACCCTTGTCGCGGAAACTCATGAACCCCCACGCCCGGGAGTCCGAACTGTGTATGCTGTGCCAGATCTGCGGGTCCCTGAGAAACCGGATGCTCAGCCCGAAGGTGTGGATCTTGGCCCGTAGAAGCCGCTTCATGTTCACCACAATGTTCCTCATGCCGCCGGTCTTCTTCCTCGTGCACACGCTGCCCACCGCCCAGTAGTCCGCCCGTATTCCTGCCTCGTTGTAGAGATCATAGCAATACTCATACTCCCGGAGGGAATACCCCTGTAGCACGGGGATCCAAGGCAGGTGCGGGTCGGAGTCCATCAGCATCACGGCGTTACTCACCGTGGCCTGTATTTTCTGCTGGTTGGTCGCGAGGGTGTCCGATCGGTGCACGGTGGGCTCGCACGGGTAGTCCAAGATGGCGACAAGATGAAGCGGGATGCCCTGATCTATCATATCGTTGGCATACTGAATGTACTGCGTGGGGGTGAACGGGTAGTCCCCCTTCTTGCTGAAAAAACTGAATCCGCCGGAGTCGAGGAATACCTTCTCCACGCTTGGTGATATGCGCCATTTCATGAACTTGCCACGCCGTGCAAGCCACGCGCTTGCCGCGGATATGAGAATGTTCTGGGCGTGCAGATATTTGTACGACCCCCAATCCGCAACGTAGTAGAACTCTTTCATTGCTGGTGGTCCTTGTCATTGATGGGCGGCCGGGTGGCCGTGATCCGCCCTCTCAGCTTACCCATGTCCCATAGGTACATCAGGAAGGATGCCAGCGTGGATCTGTGCCCTGCCGATACCTTGATCTCGCGGGGCACGGGTATCCATTCCCAGCCGGTCAGAAACCCCCATTGCTGGAAGCTCAGCAGCCGGGCCTTCTTGTTGGTGCTGTCGATCTTCCATACAGATCGCAGCGCCGCCAGACTGCCAGTTCCTAGCCCTGAGGGTTCGAAGAAGGCCGTGGTGACGGTGGCCAGATACATATAATCCTCGCCCTCGATCTTGGTGTATGAGATCTCTTTGCCCCATCGTGGATCCGGCGTGGGTGGTTCTCTTGTGAATCTATACTTACTCATCTGTTACTCACTCGCTACATACATATTCGTCGGCGGATACCAAGTCCCCACAGTGTGGGCACTCCATCATGCCGTCGCCCATGTCCGCCTCGTGGGGCAGCGTCTTGAAGGCCTTCTCGTGGGACCATATGCCGCATTGCGGGCACAGCAGGAACTGCTCCGTTGGGGGGTAGATGACCATTTTTGTCTTGCCCCCCTTGCTGATGGTTGAGACCATGTTCAGTATTGCTTCGGGCTCATACGTATGCATGAGCCACGAGTGCCAAGTGCGGAATTCCTCGTTGTAGAACTTGACCAGCACCTTCTTCATCCCGTCGGCCATCTATTACATACCCCCTTGCTCTAGCAGGAAGTCCATCAGCTTGTTTGCCGTGCTCTTGAACTCCGCATCAGTGAAGGCCACGTAGTCGCGGCTCATTATCTCATGCACGGTCCAATCTGACACCCCTATTGATTCGTCAATGGGCTGTAGCCAAAACTCGAACCACACGTCGTGCACGTTCTTGTCCGCGGCCTCGATAAGGATTTTTGCCTTTGTCTGGTCTGGCAGATTCTCCCAATCGAACAGCGGGTGTTCGTAACTCTCTTCGGATACTATGACCCGAATCATTCTTGCGGGTATTGTTCTCTCGGTCTTTGTCATGTTACCTAACTCCTATTATGTTATACCCCCCAAACCATATAAGGATTGCGGGGCGGGGTGCCGGCCCTGCCTGAATACTGGAGATGAAGATGAGAGTCTGGCGGCAGGGCCGACTTTGCAGATCGCCCGTGACGGTATGATCACTCACGGGCGACCGTTATTGGTTGCTCAGGAACCCGGATCCGGCTCAGAGCAGGGTCTCCGCATCTCCTAGAATGGTCTCGCATTGGTCCCTCATGGTGTCGTGTACCTCTGTGATTTCGTCAAGGGCCTCGATGAGCGCCTTGGAGATGCTCACAATGTCCTTGAGTGGGTCGTCTACCAACTCCACCTCAATGGGATACCCATGCGCGTCTGACATGTATCTGTCTGGCAGGTCCATGTTGCTCAGGGCGTCATAGATGGTGGGGTCCTCGTCGTTCTCGTGCTCCGCCATTGCGGTGGTGATCAGCTCTTCGAGCCTCTCTATGGCGCCGAAGAGGGTTGTCTGGGTGGGCATTGTCATTCTTATCGTTCCTCCTTTGGTGACCAGTTGTCTGAGGTGTTGGTGTCGTCTGCCATTGGCATCACCAGACCCATAGCAGGCTTGACGGCTCCAGATTGTACCGCTCGCCTATCTCCTTGCTTCGGCGGTCAATCTCCACCGCCAAGTTGTAGAGCTCCTCGTCGTACTCCTCGTCGTCTCTGTTCAACTTCAGGTACTCTTGGACTGCGTCGTCTTCGAGCATGATGTACCATTCCTCAGTGGACTTCGCCACGACAGTGAAGAACTCCTCCACCATCTTGAGGTTGGCGTAGTTCACCAGCATGACCGGCTCCTTGTGCTCTGTGAAGTAGTACGCATTGACTGCGTATATTCCCTGTGTCATCTACTTGTCACTCTCCTTGCGGGCATTGTCCAAATCGAACCACTCGTCGGCGAACTGCTCCAAGAACTTGGAGCCGATTCTGTCGATTGGAATCTCCTTGTTGCACTTCATGCACTTGACCCTAGTCACGTTGTTGGCGGAGCCGTCAATCTCTTCGGGCTCGGTGAGCTCCTCGCCCTCGATGATGGTCCCGTAGTCCCAATCGGTTATCTTGAACCGAGAGGTCCTCTCCATTGTTCGGGTCCACTCTACGGTGACCTCAACCTCATGGTGCTTGCAGTCTTCCACCGATGGATGGGTGCAGCTCTTGGGGCCGCCGTCGTTCCAGATGCAATATTTGCACTTCGGACCGTTGCGGATGATGTTGAGAATGTACTGCTCCGCGTCGCCTATGTCCTTGTCGCTAGGCTGCTCCTTGTCCATGCCAATGCAGTCGCGGATGTACTGTTCATCCATCTCCCAGCTCTGGCAGTCCGTGCGTTCACCGTCGTAGTCCTCGCTCACCCCAACCTCAGTCGGGTAGCGTATCTTGGGATAGGTGTCAGCAAGCCGACCGGCCGCCTTCATCATTCCTTTCCAGTATTCCACATATTCTTCGTGAGTGAATTTGTCATCCATATTGACCAAACTCCTGTTATACCATGCCCCCGAAAGCATATAAATCTCTCACTCGGCAACTCCGAGTGAACCATTTAAATACCCAGCGCGCCGACGCCGGCCCTCGCGCCGGCAACAGCGTTGATCGTGCGGGGTTGATCTGGAGTGTCGGGATCATGATGGCATACCTACTGTGTTGTGTCATTAGAACGGCTTGGTTGTCACCTTGGCGCTTCTGATTTTCATGTGTCTACCCAGTGGGTCGGCCTCTGACATGAGAATTGCTATCAGCAGGTCCAGCTCCTTGAAGGCCTCTTCGTCGAAGGGCCCGAAGCGCATTACCCATATGGGCTGCCCGTGTGAAGGATTGTCCTGATATGCTCTCTCTACGTATCTCCAGTAGAGGGAATCCTTGTTCTCCTGCCACCATTCCTCTGTGACGGTGACCTCTGCCCAGATTTTGCCTGTCATTATAGTCCCATTCTCCTGTTATATTCTTCTTCACTGACGCCCTCGGCCCTGAGCCTCTCGCTCAGTAGCTCCATCTGAGAGGGCAGGTCCCCACATTGTAGGCAGCTACGGTCTTCATCCTCCCCCACCTTGGGGTAGAGGTATCTGCCGCAGTTCTTGCATCTCGGGGGGTTGAGCGTTATGATGTTGCCCGTCAGGAATCCGAAGGGCTCTGCTAGGACCATGAGCACGGCGTTAGCATTCTTGCCCTCGTGCTCGACCCACCACTCCTTGATTTTCTTGAGTCCTGCTATGAACTCCTCCTCGCTGTCATAGGTGGTCTCGTAGAGGTCGCCCTCGACGTACTCGAAGGTCTTTCTCTGCTCTATGTTCATTGCCACCCAGTGATAGGGGGCAGGTCTCCACAGTGTAATCCATCCCTTGCCCGAGAGGTGATTCTCGAAGTAATCGTCTCCGTCGCCAAAGGAATCATCGAATGACTCTGTTCGCTTCATGTTGCCAAACTCCTGTTATACCGTACACCCGAGCGCATATAAACCCTACACTCGGTAGAACCGAGCTACCTAGCGCGCTACCCACGCGCCGGCGATCTCGGCCCCATACCTAGGGGGCCCGCTTCTCCCGCTTCTCTAGCTCCCTGTCTATCATGGTGTTTATCCTGTCCATCTCAGGCAGACCATCAAGCACGTCTATGATGGTGTCGGTGTCTTGGGGGTTTATCCTGATGGTGACGCATATCTTTTCCAGTGCTTCTATCAACCGTCGGTTGTTCCTCTGTAGTTCATGTATCCTTTCTATTTCCATTCTTCACAGACCTCCGAATCTCATGGCCTTGTAGCATCGTACAAGTCTTTGGCGTATTGGCTCGAAGTGCTTGCATCTCTCCGCCGCTCTCGGAAAGATGTGTGACGGGCAGTTCTCGAACATCTCATTGTTCCAGTGTAGCCCCCCTATGGGGTCTCTGTGTATCTCACAGAATCCGTGCTCCCCATTGCTGGGCCCCGCGTTGTGCTTGCAGTCGAAGCATGTCAGTCGTGCCATTTCACCAAACTCCTGTCTATGCCATACTCCCGAAGGCATATAAACTCTACACTCGGCCGCGCCGAGCGACATATACATATACACAGCGCCCGGACCCGCCGCCCGCGGCGCGCCGGCCGTGATCTTGATCTGGGATCTGGAATGGCCGGCATGTTCATGATCCAACAAAGCATGATCAGCTCCTGCGTGGTCAAAAAAAGGGGGCCGGGGAGGGTTCACTCCCCGTACATGGATTCCATTACTTCGCCGGGGTCGTAGTCATCCCACTCTTGGGCCTCATCCGGTCCGTCGAAGTCGTTGGGCTCGGGCAGTTCGTCTAGGAACTGCTGGTACTCGTCGGTCCAGAGCCAAGGCTTCTCGTAGACCCTACGGATGTGGGTCCAGTTGTCGAGCAGTCTGGCGGTATCTATCATCCAGCGGATGAAGTTCCTGAACTCTTCAGTACTCGTTCTGATATGCATTAAATCGCGCTCCTGAGCTTGTATGGGTTCCCGCAGCTCTGGCAGGTGACGTGAAAGTTCGCGTCTGTCTCGACTCTGCGTTTCTGTCCGCACCATGGGCACTTGACGGTGGCCACTGAGTCCATGGTCAACGGGATGTTGACTATCGGCTCGGTGTTGAATCGGTGCTTGACCTCACGCTTCTTGATGAGGGTTCTCTTGCTGCCGATTCGGAGACCGTTCTGCTTCTCGTGCTCTTCGCACATGTTGGCCCACGGGCCCCACTTGGTCTTGTCATCGTAGGGGGCTGGCTTGCCGCAGAAGTCGCACTTCGGGAACTCACGGACTTGAATCTTCTTCATCACCATGTTAATCAAACTCAATATGTCATACTCCCGAGAGCATATAAAGCTCACACTCGGCGGCACCGAGCTTCACCTTTATGTGGCTTGGGGCCAAGGGGTAACTATGACATCATTCATGAAGGCTAACCCCGAGAAGAACGAAATCGAAATCTTCCAGCTGTTCCTCTTTGAGGGCTGGATTAACGTACCAGAGACCCCAGAGGGGTACACACTGAAGCGCGTGGCCGCTAGGGTCGAAGAGGGCAAGTACGGCATTGTCTTCATCTACCGCCCACGACCAAGCTAGAGAGTCAGGTGCGTGGCGGCTGATCACGCAGACGGCTGATCTGCGGCCTTGATCCTACCTATACATATACTGATACAGATACAGATACCTAGGCCAAGATCTTGATCTGATCCCGCGCCACACGGGCGCGGCCGCAGGGATCACTGCCGCATGATCATTCCGATTCGTAGTGTATGCACTCATCGACCATGAGGTCGGGGTCGTACCTGTCGTCTTCGACGACCTCAGGGACGGTACACTGGTGTTCGGCTTTGCTATAGAATATGCACTCTTGGCACAGGTCAATTTCTTCTTCGAAATCGTCGCTCATGATGATATGCTCCTAAAAAAAGGGGTGAGGGGGCGGTGCCCCCTATTCCTCTGGTCCTAGCTTGCGCTTCAGGAAATCGGAGAGCTCAAGAAAGGCTGTGGCTAGAAGGTTGTGCTTCTCGGCCACACCGACCACGTCAGTGGCTAGGCCCATGAGCCCGAAGGCCAACTTGCCTATGGCCTCTCTGATGTCCTTTGTCTCTTCCTGAACACGGATAAGGACATAGGCCTCAATCTCCTCCATGAGGCGAGGGTCCATGTCCGGAGCGCAGATGCTCGGGTTAGGGTTGTTGTCGGTCATGTTGCTCAGGTATGTGTGGGGTTTGAACGCATATAAAGGTGAAGCTCGGATTCTCCGAGTGTGAGCTTTATATGGCTTGGCGAGAAGGGTATCTTGGAGTTTGGTCCAACATGAGCATGACTGTCAAACCCAAAAAGAACGCCAAGGGCGAGGTCATTGGCGTTGTTCTGGATATTGACTTCGGCGCACCAAGGCCCTCATCCTCCGGCAAGACTCTCATTGATTTTTCCACTCGTGGCAATGTGAGTCTTGACCTCGGGAATGGGGTCGGGTACAAGGCCGGAATCAACATCTACCACTATCCCCCATAATCGGGGGGTAGCCCCCTTTTTTTTTGTCCCCCGTGCCATCGAGGGGATGCTGCCGCATCTCGCCCGTGGCGCCCGGCGCCTACTCATGGCGTGGGCCGTGAGGGCGATCAATGATCAGCGCGTGGTACCTATACGCGCTACTAATACCTATACAGATACTTAGGGCGGAATCGCGATCTGAATTCGGGTGTTGCGGGGGGCGGGGTGACCGGATCCGGGCGGCTGTGGGTGCAAAAAAAGAGGGGCTGTGGGCCCAGCCCCCTTAGTATTCTGGTTCAAGGTCGTCAAAGGCCTTTCTGATGATTTCCGCTATGTCTGGCTTGTCTGGACAGACCCCGAAGTCGTTCATGATTTCTCTTCGGTGGAAATCAAGAAGGTCTCTGATTCTCCCACGAAGGGACCATATCACCTGCCCGAAGCCGCGAGTCAGGTTTTCGGTGAGGGATTCGACATAGCCTTCATAGGTCTTGATGGCTTCAGTCTGGTTGTCGTGTGTTGGTGTTGTCATGTTGATTTCTTCCTAGCCGGTGGCAAGCACCGGCCAACAGAAAGAAAGGGGGCCGAAGCCCCCGTTTAATCTAGGTCCTCTCTGAGCATTTGCCACGTGTCATCGTTGGCTATGCTGTATTCCTTGTGAGGGCACTCGTCACAGTACCCTGACAGGTTGAGGAATCTGCCCATTGCCTCCTGTAGAGCCCAAGAGTTGATTTGGTGTTTCTCACGAAGCACCTTTTCTAGTGACTCTAGCAGTTCGTCGAGGTCTCCTCTTTCAATGGGTGGGATGTCTATGGGTATCACCATTGTTTATCAGTCCTCCCCGAGTAGCTCTGCTTCGAGCCGTGCTTCTTCCTCCCACTTTTGGAGAAGGAGGCTGATCACTTTGTTGGTCTCCTTCCACTGCTTGGATGCTTTGGTGGTAGGAAAGATTTCTCCGCAGAGAGGGCACTTGAAAAACTGCTCACTCTCGACGTAGGTCAGGTGACCGTAGCAGTTGATCATCGGGCAGGTTTCGTCTTCGAGACCTGCGCGCTTGAGTGCTTGCTTGAGTTGTTGGATGTGTTCTGACATGGCTATACGATAGGGGGGCTTCTATATATAGTTATTGGTTGTGTAATGACCATCGATTTGATTCGGTCATGGTTTGATTGGTCACACGAGTGTTTAATCAAATCTTTGTTTGTTTGTAAACCGAGCCATTTGAACAAACGAGCGCGCGACGGGTGGGGCAACCCCCTCCGCAGAATACCACTCCGATCCAACCGATTTTACCGCTCTGGTAATTCCATGGTGATGGCCCGCACCCACGCCCCGTGACAGCCCTCGTGACGGCACCACAGGGCGGCCATGGGCCGGCTGCTCCCGGGAATGACGTAGACCTTCATGATCTGGGGGCCGGCCGCCCCGCAGAAGGGGCACTTCTGCCCCAGCCGC
>CAZSTY010000044.1:0-8391 GCA_964609885.1 uncultured archaeon | reverse complement strand
ATGTGAAGGGAGCCAAGATTCACTCACCGTCGGGTCACAGCATTCTGATTGAGAGAGGACAACGAGAGGCCCTTGTCGTCGACCGGGCGCTCTTCGATCAGTGGCTTGCCGAGAGAGCAACCGATGCGGGAGCGGTAGTTCGAGTTGAGGCTCATGTAAGCAGACTTCTCAAGAAAGGCCATGCTGTTGCAGGTGTTCGACTTCGGGACGGAACTGAGATACCTTCGCGCCTTGTGATAGATGGAGAAGGAAGCAGGGGTGTGTTGGTGAGAGAAGCGGGACTTCTCCCCGTACCCAAAAGAAACAGACTTCCAGCATATCAGTTGGAGGTCAGAGGAGCCAATGTAGACGAAGACATAGTGCAGATGTTCTATGGACGAAGAGTGGCGCCGGGCTTCTTCGCATGGATAATCCCACTCGGTGACGGGCGAGCAAGAGTGGGCGTTGCTGCCAAGAACCGTGCCAGACAGAGACTGCTTTGGGCAATGAAACATCACCCTCTAATGAGGACCCATCTGGAACAGGCGACAATCGAGCGGGGATATGGAGGTGTTGTGCTGGTCGGAATGCCAATTCCGAGGGCTGTCACTCATGGAATGCTCGTTGTAGGTGATGCCGCAGGAATGGTCAAGGCCACTACGGGAGGGGGTGTGATCATCGGTGGTGGAGCGGCAATCATCGCGGGTCGTGTAGCAGCAGAGGCCACAAGGTCTGCAGACCTCAGTTTCAAGACGCTGGGGGAGTACGAGCGTTATTGGCGAGCATTGTACATTCGTGACCTCCGCGCAATGTATGTTGTACAGCGTCTACTGGCAGCCCTTACAGACCGCGGCATGGACGAGCTTGTGGCAAGTGTGGACGAACTGGGTCTTGTGAGTGTCGTGCGGCAATCGGGCGACATGGATCGGCAGGGACGGGTGATTGCGCAACTGCTCAGGAATCCTAGATCGTATCTCGCCGCTCTACGTGCCATTGGTCATGTGAACTTGGCTCAGCTTTGAACAGGTTTTTAGGCGGCACGTATGCTTCACACCGTTGAGGCCAAGCAAGATGACCCCCTCTCCACAATACATGATACTCGACACTGCACTTGCTCTTCTTGAGGGGGTGCCACTCTGCGACCGCTGCCTCGGGCGTCAGTTCGCTTGGCTCAGCACAGACAGCTCCAATCCCGAACGTGGACGATCAATCAAGCTCCTTATGTCGATGGCGGCCGAACAGAACATCAAGTCTGGCGATGCAGATTGGGGAAAGGGAGTACTCGCGGTTCTTGCAGGCCACGGCATGTTTGAACCAGCCCGGAAACTGGCCGAGAAATATGCCGTTGAGTATGAACAATACGGGGAGTGCAGCCTATGTACGCTCAATGGGCGCAGCATCTTTGATATCATTCCCGATATCGTGGAGCGTGCCGCCCAAGAGCTTGAGACGATCGAGTTCAGTACATTTCTAGCCGGGTGCCGCCCCAATCCGCGTCTGGCAGACATGGAGGACGAGCTAAGGGCGAACTATCACATTCTCTATGGAGAGACCCTCAAGTCGGACTTCAATAGGGAGTTTGGAAAGCAACTTCGGGCCAGACTTGGGAAGACACCTGAATTCCAGCATCCAGACATAGTTGTGATATACGATATGGTGGCAGACATGATACAACTACAAATCAGTCCCATCTTTGTCTACGGGAGGTATAGAAAACTTCAGCGCGGCATTCCACAGAGCAGATGGGACTGTAAGGCATGTGGTGGTAAGGGTTGTGAGAAGTGTGGCTGGACGGGGCGGCGCTATCCGGACTCCATTGCTGAGTATGTTGGAGAGCCTATGATGGAGGCTGCACGGGGAACGCAGTACAAGTTTCACGCCGCAGGACGAGAGGACATCGACGCGTTGATGCTTGGCAACGGGAGACCATTCGTCGTTGAGATCTCCCAACCCAAGGTACGGACGCTGGACCTTGAGGCTGTGGCTCGTGAGATCAACAGGAGAGCCGAGGGGAAAGTCGAGGTCATTGACCTGAGGACTGCAGACAGAGAGCTTGGACAGTTGCTCAAGAAAGAGTCATCCGAGAATGTGAAAGAGTACGAGGCGTTGATTGAAACAGAAGAACCTGTGAACGACGATACACTGAAACGTGCAGAGGAGGCCCTTCACAACGTTGTTATTCAACAGCGAACCCCGACAAGGGTAGCTCATCGCCGAGCGGACAAAGTGAGGCCAAAGTTAGTATATGAGGTCAAGTTGAAGAAAAGGGATGATGGCCTGCTCCATGGGTTCTTCAGGGTCCAAGGTGGAACGTACATCAAGGAACTGATATCAGGTGACGATGGCAGGACAACCCCGTCCGTCGCCGAACTGATTGGGACCCCGGCTGTCTGCGTCGAACTAAACGTTGTAGGCATTCGTGAGAAAGAGGAGAATCAGGACACGGCTGATGTGGAGCCGGCCACACCAGACCATAACGCTTAAGTGGCCACCCCAGTGGTGATGCTGGAACTCGGCCATGCTATACTATAGACGGCCGGCTGCCCGTTGACAACTTGCGAGAAGATGATTGCCGATGGTCAAGAAGAGTCACGGATACCGCGCAAGAACTCGTAGCCTGATGTCAAAGAGGGTACGCAAGCGTGGAATCAGCCCGTTGAGCACCGTCCTTCGGGAGTACGAGGTGGGCCAGCGTGTGGACATCGTAATTGACCCCAGCTTCCACAAGGGCATGCCACACAAGAGGTACCATGGCAGGACTGGCGTGGTAGTAGGAAAGAGAGGCAGAGGTATAGTCGTCGAGGTCACACTGGGCAAGGCCGTCAAGAACCTTATCATTCGGCCTGAGCACCTTCGACCCAGTAGAGGGTGAAGACGCAATGCCGAAGGAAATCATTAGTGTGGAGGAGGTCCCTCTGCCTCAAGTGAAGAAGATACTAAGTAAGCGCGCGAAAGAGGGCGACCTCTCATTTCAGCAGACCATCACACTCGAGCATGCGACCACATTCTCAAAGATGGCGCCAGCTGTGGCCGCGAAACTTGTGGAGAGGCTGTTGAAGAAGTTCGAGATCACCCGGGCCCAAGCGGTACAAATAGTTAACATAGCCCCCACAACAGAGGAGGAACTAAAGACTATCTTGACATCAACGTCACTGACGCCAGAACAGTTGACCGAGATAGTGGATATGGTCAAGAAAGCGCGCTCATAGCGCCTTGTGACAATGATGCCAAAGTCATACCATCCCATCGCCCGATTAGTTTTTATCATTGGCATGTGAAGTGTTCCTTAATGTGGCCTGAGCACATGCGGAGACAATTAGGATGGACGGACCTCAGCGCAAGATGCACGAGAGCCATGCATATATCCTCGCAGTCATCCCGCCAAAGATGTTCTTGAGGGATAGAAGGCCACGGGGAACAACTGTCGCTCAGGCCATTGGGGAGTCATACTTCACGCTTTTGGAACTCATCCCCCGCAGAGGGGTGACACTACACGCCCAAGAGAGGGTCAACCTAGAGCGCAACTCCAGAGGGAAAATAGAACGGGTCAGTCGGCGACTTCGCTACGAGGACCTTGCACCTGAGAGCACCGAGGAGTTGCCCCTCGTCGTGGAAATCATCGTCACCAAACGCGAGAACAAGTTTGTCCAGTTCTTCAACGAAGCGCCCCCGATTACTACCCGCCTCCACTCGCTACAGCTCCTACCAGGCATAGGTCAGACACTCATGTGGGCGCTCCTAGAAGAGCGAAAGAAGGAGCCCTTCAAGAGCTTTGAAGACATCGCCAGTAGAACCAAACTTCAGAACCCCAAGAAAGTTGTCACGGCCAGAATCATACAAGAGCTCCAAGGTGATGTCAAACGCTGGCTCTTCGTGCGACCCCCACCCCAAGAGGAGGAGAAAACCCGACCCAGGTGAGAAACTCTGTCGGGATTCGATACGAGAAAGGCCTTGAGAAGGTACGGTGTCAGGCCTAGAAAGAAGAGCGGGCAGACCTTCCTCACAGACCCCATTGTGGCCAAACAGATTGTCGACGCCGCAGAGTTGAGCTCGCAGGATGTTGTGCTTGAGATTGGGGGCGGGCTGGGGATTTTGACAATGTGGCTGGCGCGCTCGGCCGGACATGTCTATGTCGTGGAGATTGACCCCCGTCTTGTCAGAGCGCTACGGGACAGGTTTGAGAATCACTCCAATGTACAGGTCATTCAGGGGGATGCGCTGTCAATTCAGTTGCCCGCTGCCAACAAGGTCGTGTCCAACCTGCCATACAGTGTTTCCTCGGAGATCACGTTCAGGCTCATACGAGAGCTGGAATTCGAGCTCGCCGTTCTCATGTACCAGAGAGAGTTCGCAGACCGCCTTCTCGCCGAGCCGGGTACTCGTGACTACTCACGGCTCACCGTGGATGTGCGGTACGCTGTCGACGTTGAGGAAGTCCTCCAAGTTCCCGCCGAGCGCTTCTATCCTGTGCCCGCCGTCGATTCCACCGTGGTACGACTGAAACACAGGACTGTGGGACCATTCGCTCAAGATGAAGACGTATTCTATTGGACTGTACGAGGAGTGTTTTCTTACCCAAACAAACAGGTGCGCAGGGCACTGCGAATATGGTTCAAGAGTTTCGGAAGGAACGAGAGCGAAGCGGACATACTGTTGAAGCGATGTGCTGATGTGATCACCGGGACAGAACGGGTACGTCAGCTACCTGTGGCGGTGTTCGTTCGGCTCGCTGATGAGGTGCTTGGAATGATTGAAACGGGACTCGTGCCAGACCCGCGCCGCGGAGGGAGATCGCGCTGAGAAATCAGTGCCCGGCCGTCGTCGTCTATGATGATGTCTATCCTCCATCAGAGGACACGTTTCTGCTTGTAGACGCCATCGCTCTCGGACCCAAGGACACGTTCCTAGAGGTTGGATGTGGTACGGGATATGTGACGATTGTAGCTGCCATGACTGCGTGCAGGGTGGTTGCCACAGATATCTCCCACTCCGCCGTGCGAAACACCATTGTAAACGCAGAGAGAAACAGTGTTATCTCAAAGGTCGCGGTAGTTCAGACCGATTTGATGCAGGCACTACATCCAGACACAAAATTCTCTGTTATCGCATTCAACCCACCGTATCTTCCTGCGGATGATGAGCGGAGTGATTTGGACGATGCCCTTGTGGGGGGAGAAACAGGCACCGAGATTACGCTCCGGTTCATAGATCAAGCAGTGCAGCATCTGACAGCAGAGGGAAGACTGTACATAGTCACTTCCTCCCGAGGCGACGTCAGCAGCATCGAGAGAGCACTGAGAGACCGCGGCTTCACCGTGGAGTCTGTCGCCTCGCGCCGGTTCCTGTACGAGGAGATACGGGTGCTACAGGGCGTAGCCAGCTAGTCCACACGGAAACCGTTTTATGAGAGCAGCAAAGAGGCCCGGGAGAGTGTCGCCAGCAAGGTGGAATCTGTATGCCAGAAGAAAAGAAGAAGACGGCGAGCAAGAAGAGCACAACCAAGCGCACCACTAAGAAACCGAAGGCCGAAACTGAGGTGAAGAAGGGATCTCTCATCTACCTAGACTATGTGGCTCGAACGAAAGAGGATGATGAGATCTTTGACCTCACGATGGAGGACGTTGCCAAGAGAGAGGGCGTATACAACGAAAAGGGCAGGTACGAGCCCATGCTCGTCGCAGTGGGTCACAACTGGTTGCTGGAGGCAATCGAGGAAGAACTGGTCGGAATGAAGGTCGGCGAGAGCAAGACCATTGAGGTTCCACCGGAGAGAGCCGCAGGACCCAGAGACCCGAGCAAGATAAGGCAGATTCCAAAGACGAAGCTGGCCAAACTTGGCGTCAGGCCCATCAAGGGCGAGCGGGTCAAGATTGGTAACGAAGAGGGTGTGATTACACTCGTCACCGGACGAAAAGTACGGGTGGACTTCAACAGCCCACTGGCCGGCAAGACCCTCGTGTTCGATGTTACGGTACGGGGCATAGTATCAGACCCCAAGGAGAAGATTCTGGCAATCGTGAAACGGCGCATTCCCGGAATCCCTGAACAGATGTTCAATATCTCCAAGACGAAGGGTACTGTGACCATCGAGCTACCCGATCTCACGCGGTACATCGATGGCATTCAGTACGCGGAGATTGGCATTGCGTCGGACCTGCTGAAGATCTTCGATGACGTGAGCAAAGTCAAAGTAGTGATCACATTCGAAAGGAAGGAGAAGAAGGACGAGTAGTGGCCACCATGGCTTCAGTGGCCCCATGAGAAATCTTTTAATACGATTCAAAGAAGGGCTTGAGCGTCACTAGTTCTCCTAGACACTGCCTGATTGACGGGAGTTATTCGACATGGAACATCAGATGCAGTCCCCTGATGAACTGAAGACGGGAACAACAACTGTAGGCCTGATTGCAAAGGACTGCGTTGTTCTCGCCAGCGATCAGAGAGCGACCATGGGCTACCTAATTGCCAACAAGACTGCTCAGAAGATCTACAAAATCACCGATAGAATCGGCGCAACAATCGCCGGCTCTGTCGCTGATGCGCAGGCGATTATGGAGCTGCTTAGAGCAGAGGCAAAGCTCTTTGAGATTCAGCGGGGCAGGCCCATGAGGGTGAAAGCTCTCACACGACTGCTCAGCAACATCATGTTCCAAGCACGAGGCACCTACCTGCTGCAGTGTCTTGTAGGAGGCTTTGACGACGAGGGTCCGCAAGTCTACTACACCGACTTCATAGGTTCGGTGTTGCCGGACAAATTCACGGCCACTGGGTCTGGTTCTCCCGTTGCACTCGGTGTCCTTGAGGCAGGTTACAAGGAGAACTTGCCCAAGAACAAGGCGATTGAACTCGCCGTCCGTGCCATCGCCTCGGCAATTGAGAGGGATGCAGCGACGGGCAACTCGATCCTCGTAAGCGTGATCGACAAGGACGGCTACCAAGAGGTAGACAAGGACACCATCATGAAGATCTGGAAGGGATAGTGGGCCCTGGCCGTCTGCTCTCCGTGGTCGTAGACTGCGGATGACGAGAGCCACAGGACTTGAAACAATGTTGAGATCAAGAGGGTCGGACTGAACCCTTCGGAGAGAGAAGTGACTCCAGATGAATTCTGACAGAGAGTACGAGGATATCCGCGAAGCCGTACTCAGAGCACTGCCAAAATCGGCGGCGATAAGCTCTGTGGAGTACGAGGGGCCAGAGATTGCCATCTACTCAAAGGCACCCAAGATACTACTCGATGATGGGGACATGATCAAGGCCCTTGCACGGAAGATGAGAAAGCGAATTGTCGTGAGGTCTGCACCCGAGGTGCGTCTTCCCTTCGAAGAGGCAGAGAAGACAGTCAGGGAACTCGTCCCACCAGAGGCGGAGATCACATCCATTGATTTCGACACCTCACGTGGTGAGGTCATCATAGAGGCTCAGAAACCCGGGCTCGTCATAGGACGAAGCGGTGCGACCCTGAGGGAGATCACAAGGCAGACATTCTGGCGCCCCAATGTGCAGCGGACACCTCCGATTGAGAGCAAGCTTATCAAACAAATTCGTTACATAATCCAGAGCGAGGCGGAAACCCGCAACAAGGTATTCAGAGAGATTGGAAAGAGGATTCACCGGCAGCAGATTCTCAACAACGGATGGATCAGGCTAACAGCTCTTGGCGGGTTCCGTGAGGTTGGGCGTCAAGCAATCTTCGTTCAGACATCCGAGAGCAATATTCTCATCGACTGCGGAGTGAACGTCGGCACCCCATCTAGGGCGTTCCCCAGACTCGATATGCCGGAGTTCAACATAGACGAGTTGGACGCTGTGATAGTGAGCCATGCACACCTCGACCACTCGGGAATGGTGCCATTCCTGTTCAAGTATGGCTATCGAGGACCGGTCTATATGACAGCGCCCACACTAAACCTCTCTACGCTTCTACAACTCGACTATCTCGATGTGGCTGAACGAGAGGGGAAACTGCGACCCTACCGAGACCGCGATGTGAAAGAGGCCATTCTTCATACCATCACACTCGGGTACGGAGAGGTCACGGATATCGCGCCAGATGTCAGATTGACTCTGCACAATGCCGGCCACATTCTGGGATCGGCCATAATCCATCTTCACATCGGTGACGGGCAGTACAACCTCGCCTACACTGGTGACTTCAAGTTTGGGCGCACCAGATTGCTTGAACCGGCCACATTCACGTTCCCACGACTGGAAACTCTGATTATTGAGAGCACGTACGGACATCCGACTGACAAGATGCCTCCTAGGCAAGAGGTCGAGAAGAAGTTCGCATCCATCATCAAGAAGGTCATTGAGAGAGGCGGAAAGGTACTCATCCCCGTGCTTGCTGTCGGACGTGCTCAAGAGATCATGCTTGTCATCGAAGACCTAGTCTCAAAGAAGAGGATTCCG
>CAZSTY010000043.1:0-8403 GCA_964609885.1 uncultured archaeon | reverse complement strand
GCATTAGCTATCGAGGCCGCGTCGATTGCCTCGGTGACGCTGCCAATCTGGTTGACCTTCAGCAAGAGGGCGTTTCCTGCGCCCATCTCCACAGCCCTGCGTACAATGTCCGGATTCGACACCGTGAGGTCGTCTGTCACTACTTGGATCTTCGTCTTCTTGGCGTACTCCGCAAAGTCCTCGAAGGCGGTCTCATCGAACGGGTCCTCTACTGTGCGAAGCGGGAAAGTCTTCTCCAACTCGATATAGAAGTCGAGAAGCTCGCCAGCACTGATCTCCCGTCCGTCAATGCTGTACGTGCCATCCTTGTGAAAGCCGCTGGCTGCGGCATCGATTCCCAGTACAACGTCCTCGCCCGGCGTGTAGCCAGCGTCAGAGATTGCCCTCACGATCTCCTCCAACGCGTCGTGTGTCGACTTCAGTCCGAAGCCACAGTAGCCTCCCTCGTCGCCCACATGCTTCGCCATCCGACCGTACTTTGCAATCATATTCTTTCCAAGGACGTGGTAGACCTCGCTCAGGCAGCGAATGGCCTCACGAATGTCGCTGGCACCTACAGGCAGTATCATGAACTCTTGAATAGCGAGGTCGTTTCCGGCGTGTGCCCCGCCGTTGATCACGTTGGACATCGGGACTGGTTGCAGATACCGCGGTTCTCTCTCAAGCACTCGGGTTCTGATGTACTCAAAGAGCGGAACTCCCAGATGGTTTGCTGCAGCCACTGCGCTTGCCATGGACACGGACAGGATTGCGTTGGCTCCCAGCTTGCTCTTTCCCTTGGACGGATCGGCTGCTAGGAGTGCTCTATCCACTGCCCTGAGGTCAAGAGGGTCTGCATCTCGAACGGCCTCGGCAAGAACTGTGTTGACGTTGGCGACGGCCTGTGTGACCCCCTTGCCGCCGTATCGGGCCCCTCCGTCGCGCAGCTCGACGGCCTCATTAACCCCTGTTGATGCGCCGCTGGGTACCTTCGCAACGCCCACAGTCCCATCAGAGAGGCGAACCTTCGTCATGAGTGTGGGATTGCCTCTAGAGTCCAAGATCTCAATCGCGTGAATACTCTCAAACTTGACCATGTCTTCCTCATCTCGACCTGTTGCCTACGTGGCAGCAGATACCCGCATCTCATTTATGCTAATCCATGTGGACGCAGCTCAATCTTCCGGTAAACCCAAGAATCAGGCAGAAGTTCTGCTGCGTGTGCAAGAGAGCACGCGCCCTTACTCTGTGGCTGGTGAGGTTCTCGAATCACTAAAGATTGATATGTTCAGAAAGGAACTACCGAGGCTCATTCACGAGATGCTCAGTTCTCGAATCACTAAAGATTGATATGTTTCCTATGAGGAGTGGTCCATGCTGGCCCCGTTGGTTTGCCTTTTTCGGCATGTCGGGGGACAGGGCTGTGGTTGACCCGCAGCCCGCAGCACTTCTCGCAGAGCAATTCACTCCTACACCGACACTGCTTCTCCGTCATTGGAAATCACAGAGAAAAGAGAGGGAAACGGCGCCGTTGGCGCCGAGGTGCCTACTCGTTGTTTCGATTACGCGCGGGGGCCATCTGGTACCCACGGGGGAATCGGATAAGGATCGCCGGGGTTGGCGGTCACGGCCTCACCTCCTTGTCTGCTCTTGGACGCTCACAGGGGCGTCCGTGACCACCTTCCCCGGGAACTCCCTCAGCGAATTGGTGAAAAAGCGCGAGACATAATAGGGCCGAATTGCTCCGTTTCGGCTAAGACAATGCTCTTCAGCGACGACACACAAAGGAGAACTCCGATTCCACAGGCCACGCCCTCTCAGGTGGTCTCCTTGAGCCGGCTGGTCCTCTCTCTCACTGAGGTGTGGCCAGAGCGAGTGGATGAGATTCACAATGTCGCTGAGCAGGCCGGACAGATACAACGTGACTTGGGGGCGGTACCGGGCACAATCGCTTGGGACATTGCTTGTTTCAGAGTGGAGCAGATTCTCATGACGCAGCTCCATCTGCCGCCCTGTGACATGGAGGCTTGGGAGTCGCTCTGGGCGTCGACGACAAAGGAGCGGACGTGGGGTTCGGGCCTAGCATATCGTCCGCCGTACGTCTATCTCTCACTCCTCAAGTTCCCAGACGCGTTCTCATCTCTTAGTGAGATGTACAAGCGTCACCTTCACGAGTCGGGAGAGAACGTACGGGAGGCCTTTCTGAGAGACTTCTTCGACTTCTGTGCCAAGAAGACTCCCCGCCTGTCAGCAGGTCAGATGCGCGTCTTTCGTTTCGTTCTAGAGAGCCAGACGGTGTCTCCGAATGCCGTGGCTGAGAACCTAGGCACCACAAAGGGATACGCGTCTCGAATCATCAAGGATTTAAAGCGTAGGTCTGTGATCTGGGAGATTGCACGCGTGTCACTCCCGGCGATTGGACTGAAGACGGTCGTCTTGGTGGCTGACCTCGACTCCCCGACCACTCCCATGCCGTTGGCTCTGCAACGCCCCAGTCCTTGGTTGTACAATCTCTTCCAGACGCGAACGGGTGACTCATTCCTCGTGGCTAACTTTATCGTGCCCGTTTCGTGGCAAGCTGAGACCAACGGGCGTCATTTCGTTGAGAGCATAGCTCGTTCTTCGGGCGTTTCTCGGGTTCGTGTTTCAGACCGCGTCGAGTCATATTGCTACAATCACTACAACTACAGTGGCTTCGACGGACGCGAATGGGCCCCGTATGAGCAGATGAGCGAGGATCTCCGGTCCTGTTTCAAACAGAGCAATGATTCCGTCAACTATGCGATTCGTGCGCCTGATCTGGAGGAGTTTGAGCTTGAAAAGGCGCACATGGACATAATCAGTGCGTTTGTGAACGACAGAGTGATGTCCGTCCGAGAGCTGAGAAAACGTCTCAAGCGGGACTACAACTATGTTCTTGAGACCCTAAGTGACCTTCGAGCCAGGGACATTCTCGGTACTCGGATCGTACCCACCCCGCTCTTCGCCTCCGGGATGATCATCATGGTGGTCCCTGTGGATGAAGACCGATACACCCGACTGTGTAACACGTTCTCCTGTCTTCCTGAGGTATATGCGCAGAGGACAGACGACGGATGGGGCGTATTCATGCTGCGGACTCCCGAGCGTTACACGAAACGATACTTCGATGACATCCGGGCGTTGATGATGTACGACGACATGCTACTCAGCTATCACGGGAACATGCACTTCTTCGGCTGGAAGATGCCTGTGGACCGGTGGGACCCAGCCACAAAGGAATGGGTGGTTCGTGATGACGACTTCGTCAAGGCTTGACAGTAACCAGCGCCATCGGGTGTTCATCTCCGCGTTTCTCCCCCTGCCCGAGCTTGTGACACACGGAGATGACCTGCGCCAGGAACTCGTATTCCTGAGCGACCGCGACGAGCTGTGGGGGACGTTCCAGAGGACGCTCGTTGGTCTCTCCAATCCCGACACCAATCTATTCGTCAACAACATTGGTAGACTTCGGTGGCGGCTCACAGGGGCCAACCTACGGCCCTCACTTCATCAGGTCTTACTGAGAGAGAACTACAATATGCGCCACAGGATGCCAGTCCCACTCGTTGCCGTCAAGACAGCACGAGAGCGCTTCGATGGCACAGTGTTCGACGTAGTCCGATCGGTACGGATTTACCCGACGCTGTACGCTGAATACCGGGTCAAGATATCAACTCCGGCTGCCGCGAGGATTCCCGAAGAGTATCAGAGGTTGAAGAGGCAGGAGTTCACTGCGCAACTGAAGACCGTTCAGCGTTCTCTCTACACGGTACTGTTCGGCCGTGGCACATACTTCCGGAGGCGTTTCTCTCGGTCCTTTACAGTCGAGCTGCTGACCGATTGGACATCCTGGTATTGCATAGAAGACATCTCTGTGACCTCGAAGCCCTATCGGACGACTCTCATTGAGATTGAGGGTGATGTCTGCAAGCGGCTCGTTTCGCGGGCCATAGAGGCTGCGGAGCTTGCGCTGGCACAGAGGGTCATTGCCCCTGTACTGTGGACCGAGGTCACCACTGCCACTACGACTAGCATGAAGCAAATTCGGGAACTCGTGGAGTGCGTCTTCGTGTCTCACAATCCTGATTACTACACAGGTCTGTCAAAACTGCGTCCGTTCATTCTCCCCTCTGACTATCAGCGTGTCATCTTTAGGTCAATGGCCGACATCCTTGATCTGCACTCACTCAGGGACGAGACTTGGGACGATTTTGTTCCTTGGTTGTCGTCACTGCCACGCAGTCGACTGACTGCACTCACCATGTGCACGCCACCGCTCAGAGGCACGATCACCGCGATGGTTCAGAGAATCGCAATGGAACTCTCCGATACGTATTTGAGACCTCCCGCCAAGACCGTGTTTGACTATCTTGTTCTCGCGCACCTGCGGGACACGATGCTCATGACTGAAGACCCTCAACGCTACCGAATCCCCGATGATCGACTTGGGCGCCGCTCGGCTAACATGATTGACAAGGGGACCAGCAAGCTTGAAGAGCATCTCGGGTCCAGTGTCACTCACAAGCGCAGTGACCTCTACCCAGTTCCGGGACCTGCTCTTCAGGCGCTAATGCAGATGGGCCTTATCAAATCGGTCTCGTCCCACAAGACATCTGCCAGAATGCAGTTCCAAGTCAACCTCGACAAGAAAGAGGTGCTGATACGCATTGCAGAACTGACTCGGGAGATGGACGAGTCAGACATCATCAAGCTGGGTGCATAGCCCCAAAGCAGTAAACTTTGGAATTATCGCGTTCAGGGGCTGCAACGCTTATTATAGGATTCGTGGCGCTTGCCTTGCGGCATTGGCGATGGACGCTGTCCTCATGATGGAGGTTGATGAGAAGACTGTATCCCGGTATTTCACGCGAGTTGTTCGCGGATGAGTGACTCCGACAAGGATCACCGGTGTGTTGCGGCTCCAGTATGGGGGTGGTTTTCATTGGGGCCTTCCTGCCGCAGAATCGCGGACAGGACCTCGCAGGGCGCCGGGTCGTCAATCTCCGTATAGTAGAGGTGCCCGACCAATGTGTCCGCCTCTGAGGACAAGCGGACGCGCCAATGCTGCACGGAGGTCATGTCGAAAAGCGTGGAGGGGGAGGCCCCACCATTTACAGTGCCTACTTCACGTTGACAACAGCCGAGAGTCGAGCCAATGCATCCTTGTAAGGCTGATCTCCAGCGATTCTCAGCTCGATTGCGTGGCTCGGGCAGATGTCGACACATCTCGCACACCCCCTGCACAGGTCGGTGATACGAGCCCGCCCGTCTATGATCTCTATCGCGTCGACAAAACACACATCCACGCACCGACCGCATCCTGTGCATTGGTCGGTGACCCGAAGGCTCACCCCCGGCATCCTGTGTATCTTGCTGGCGAGTTGTCGATCCATCTTGGGAAGCATCGTCCACAGGCAGCAGCACGGGCAGCAGTTGCACACAGTGAGGAGCCTCTCGCCAGGTCCAATCCCAAGCCACAGCGTGTCGAGCTTGTTCCTCCCGACCAGGTGAACCAGCCCAGCCTCCTGGCACTTTCTGATGTGCTCATGTGCCTCCTCTTTCGTCACTGGTCTTCCGAGCTGGGGGTTGATTCCTCTGGCGGCTTCTCCCATGAACAGGCAGCCGTACTCGATTGGGTAGTCCTTGCAGTTGGACGCGGATCTACAGATGCACCAGTTCATTATCCACAGAAAGCTGGCTTGGTCAATCAGTTTGTGGACAATGTCCGACGGGAGAACCGTGCTTGCTGGGTCGTCCAGTCGTCTGCCAATATGGATTGTCTTACTCGCGACCCTATCTTGGGGAAGATAGATGATGTAGTCCTCCCAGAAGGCGAGGCGGTCTACAATCCAGCGGATTAGCGGGAAACGTGTGAGTCGAGCGACCCACGCTCGGTATGGGAACGCCTGCTTGAGGAGGCTGACGAGCCACAGAGGTCGAGCCATAGGAAACCAAGACCAACGTTTCTGATATTCGTATCGTTCTGGACAAGACGACTCCCGGAAGGACTCCCCACAATCCACTACGACAAGAGCATCCTGCTGATCTCGTCCACCAACTCTCTGAGATCTCTGACCGTTTCCTGAGCCGACTCAAAGATGACGTCTTGGTCAACTTGGAGATACATGTGCACCAGAATAATTACGTTCCTTGACAAGGTCCGCAAGGCGGGCAGTAAGACTCCCGTGGATGATGTGTTCACGACCTAGGCTGATTACGGCATCGGCATAGCTTGTGGGCGAGCCAAGGTATCGAACGGCGACAATGTGGGTGGCGATATCAATTACTGCCTGTGCTGCGACCTGAAGGTACCGTTCAAGGGCTGCCTGTTTCATTAGATCTCTTCTGTAGTCCTCGATGCCATCTCTCAGAATCGGCTCGATTCTGTTAATCATCTCAAGTATTCTATCGAGCCGAAGCCTCACCACGTCTGTGTCGATCTAAGGCCTACACACCTACCGACTCGCGGAGATACCTGTCGATGTATGTTGCCCAGTCAGGATAGCGCTGAAGAACGAACTCAACGTACTCCTCCCACAGGCCGGGCCTTCGCTCAAACAGCACTCTTCCATCCCTTATCGCGCGAAACTGTAGTGTCAGCGACGCCTCGTTAAGAAGCACGACATCAATGGCCGGGTCCTTACTCATGTCGAAGAGTCCCAGAAGATCCAGCTGGATCTCCGACCACTGCTCGTGGGGGGCGCTTGTCCTCACTCCTATGTCTATGTCGCTCAGAGGTTGGCTCTCCCCTCTGGCCACTGATCCGAACAACACGATGAGGTCGACTCTGTCACCAAGTGTGTCAATGATTCTCCTGGTGATTTTCTCAGTGAGTTCTTTGACACGCTCTGCCTTCATGTTCGCAGCCCTGTCACTGACTCTCGGTGGAGTGATAATAAGAGATGCGTACCCAGTCTGGGGCGATGCCGTCTGTCCGTGTTTCAGGTGTTGCCATCCGGAGGAGGCCACATCACTTGCGGCCGGGAGAGCAAAGTTATTGTGCGCGTGTTCCCCTCGATACGTATGGCGTCTGTTCTCACTCTGCCGTTACCGCGTGAGTCTATTCACTACGAGGCTGTTGTCAACTCCGCGCGGGCGTACCTACGGCGACGCGACTTTCTCACATATGCTACACAACTCGTTCCCGAGCCGGTTGGCTCCGAGACTTGGACCCTTGCTTGGGGCTACATGCGACAGTTCGACGACATGCTCGACTCTGCTGCGATCAACAAGACGCAGGCGATGAACCTTCTTGAGGATGAGCGGGTCGTTGTTGACCGGTTCTTCTCTGGTGACTTTACAACACCCCCCAGATCCCCCATCCGTCACAAGTGGCTCTCACAATTCTTCGATAATGAACGCAAGTTCTACGACGGTGAGGCGTTGAAGGTCGTGAAAGACCTCTACGAGAGCGCGTGGGGCGATGTGGAGCGCAGAGGGGTGGTTCTCTCAGAGCGCGAGATGAAAGACCTCCTCTACAAGAAGGCGCGCAGCTTCTTCAAGCTGTACTTCATTCTGTCCGGTTTTGATCTCGGCGGCTACATTGACGAGTTCTCCTATCTGTTCGGGATGGGTCTGGGGATGCTGGACGACATCCTTGACCTTGCCGAGGACTACAGCGCGGGCTACGTCAACATCACCCGTGAGGAGATGGAGGAACTTGGTGTGGACCTCGACCCTGAGGACGAGGACTTCCTGAAGCGAATAATCGATGCCGGTTACCTCACCTACAAGTCGAAGAAGATAATGTCCCTCCTCATCAAGGCTCGCCAGTTGAGCCGACGTGTCCGTTCACGTTACGTCCGGTCATTCCTGTTGAGGCTGAGCGAGGTCTTCGCTGGTCCGATACTTGAGGGGCGTTTCATTCCGGGGCAGAAGTACTTCTTCAGGGGCGGTCGCCTGGCCAACATGCTTCTTCCAAAGAACGAGTCGCTGGCTTACAAGATCGGCCACAGACTGATGAGCATCTTTCTGCGATACCCCCAGCTGTCCTCGTTTGTGTTCGAACCACAGTCGACTCGGTAGCGGTCCGTACTCCTAGGAAACACTCTCACTGTTAGCGTCGTCCCCATGTCACTGAGCACCGCAATGGTGGCTATCAATACAAGACTGCTTCACGTTGACAAGGTCGAGCATGAGGGCAGTGATCTGGAAAGACAGGCGTAACCACCTGAAAAGGTCTGGAGAATGAGATGCATGTAGGTGGGTCACCAGCAGCGGCTGATAGTCCAAACAACCTTGGACACTGAGGACCAATACACCCCACAACATGACATCACCAACGCCCTGCAATACTCTATCATCACACATACCTCCTCGACCAGCTCACCAATGTTGTTGGTACTATCTCTCCCCGTCATGTTGTCAACATCTGTTACTCCTCGTCGCCCTGGCGTGTGTACC
>CAZSTY010000042.1:0-8472 GCA_964609885.1 uncultured archaeon | reverse complement strand
GCGATTTCAACATGGCTGTGGAGTGTTATGAGCGTGCGCTGGCCGTGAAATCCGACGACCCGCAGCTCTGGATTAAGAAGGGTGATGCATACAGGGCGCTCAGGGCCAACGAGCTTGCCGTAGAGTCGTATCAGAAGGCGGTTCATGCTGATCCTGAGCTTGTTGAGGCTTGGGTGAAGAGTGCGCAGACGCTTGTCACGCTCGGTGACCTTGAGAGTGCACTAGAGTACTACAATACAGCTATGGCTCTGGATCCCACCAATCACGAGGTCGCTCATCTGCGAGGCCTTCTGCTGATGTCTTTGGACCGATATGAGGATGCATTGGCCGACTTCGACACTGCATTTTCTCGAGAGCCCTCCAATCCCGACCACCTGTACTATCGGGCAAAGGTATTGGAGAAACTTGGCCGCATCGAAGAGGCTCGTCGTACGCTACAGATTGCGCGGGACCTCTATCGAGAGGCCGGCAATAGTGTGCGGGCTGCTGAGTGTTCGGCCAAGCTCAAGGTACTCAAGTAGCCACAATCACAGCCCTGTTGCACCACTACTCGAATGAAGTCAATTGGATGGTCTTCAGGGCCTCGACGATGTCCTCTGAGCAGTCCCACACAACAAACCATACCCGTCTTGCCTCGTCACCCGGGCTCAATACAAGCCTTGAGGACATCTGCAATATGTGCCCGTGGTCGCCTATGTGATCGACACGTATCTCGGCAGGGAGCCTCTGCTGGGCAATGGCGCCAGCCACGACACCATGTTCTAGGCCCCTGAACGCAACCCAGTTCTCGTCGGCCTCGGTGTACAGAGTGGCTGAGGTCGGCGTCGGCTCGAAGACCGACGGTTTCCCCCTGAGGGTCGTCCGAATCCTGCACAGGGTGTCGCCCCCGGGGCGAACGACCCCCCTCAATCCCATTGTGGCCCGCACCCAGCGTGGAGTTTCGTTCGTTGCCGTCATCACGATTGCGGTTATCGGTGCGCCTTTCATGATGAGGTAGTCGTATCTCACACGCAGGCCTTCTACTCGGGGAGTATGCTTCAGAGTGGACCTGACAGAGATACCGGTCCATGGGCCTCTGTCCACATCTTCGGTCTCCCACTCCTCTCTTCTTAGTCCTGTTTCCCAGTCCCATATGTTGTGACCACAGATCACTGGAGAGAGTCCCGAGAGCATTCGGTCAGTCCATGCGTACGGCTTGATCTCCGGGAACGTGTCGTAGAACAGGCTCTCACCGTCCGTTGGTCCCAATCTGACGAGGCTCCCGGAGTGACTTGGAGCAACACAGAGATGTCTACTTCCCACTCTGACCTCATGGAGCTCTACTCCGTCCTCATTCCTTGTATCTCTCTTGACCTCTGTCTTTGAGTTCCACGCTATGACCCTCAGAGGCACGCGTACTATCCTGTCTGCAAACCGTAGCTCAATCTCTCCGCCGTCAACTAACCACGGCCCATCGTTCCTGCAGGTCATCACAAACTGCTTGACCAATGGTCTCTCTATCGAGAGGTCCTCGATATCAAACTCCAGCTCACACTCACCATCGAGCAGTACTCCCTCAGGTGCTCGTACGATTGCCTTGCCAGTCAATGGCACCTCGTGAATGACCTGAATCCTGAGAGCCATGGTGTTATTCGTGGCGGAGTCTACGATGACGGGTGCACCAGTTCTTGCTTCGCTCTCCGACTCTACGGGGACTATTCCGACACTGAGGTCTTGAGCGACCTGAACTGGCCGCTCGGTGAGAGCAGTTCTCGCATTCGCATACGCCCAGTACTGCCTTACAGCTCTCCAAGTATGCTCGCCGATGAGGACCGTCAGAACAGATGTTGTCGCACTCTCTCCGGGTGCAAGGTCCGGGATCTTGCTCTCTAAGTTGAGAGACGCATGTCCTCGAAACGGGATGACCTCGACAGCCCTGTCATTACTCCACACATAGCCCAGCGAGGAGCCTGAAGTGTCGTCCACGAGGGCAACCCAAGTCTCATGATAGTCCTCCGGCTTCTTGGGCAAGTACTGTCCGCCCCTCCACATCTCAGATGATAGCTCATAGATCTTACCTCTAAGGGGAACGTACATCCGGGTGAGGGATGTGTCAGCCCAACTGCCACGCAGGGCACCCAGATTGGTCATACTATCTGAAGACCTGTTCTCGAACGTCATCCACGTTTCGACGCGTCCGGTGCCACCGTATGCCCGGAATGTCCATATGACAACCAGCCCAAGTCTTTCTCTCGATACCCCCGTGAACGAAACCTCAGCGATGTCGCCCTCGTTTCGAAACGTGTACTCGTATTCCTTCTCTAGCCACTCACCACCCTCCGTGGGAAATGGATAGCCTGGCATTCCGTACATCAGGTAACCGCGATAGCTCCATGCAGTTGTCTTGAAGTAGACGTTTGCCACAATCGGCTGGGGGCCCTTCATGAATTGCAATCTGAAGGTTTCTGTTTCGAGGAATACGACTCCATCAGGCGCCTCGTATGCGCAGGCCCCGGCCGATCCTATGACTGCCACTTGGAGTGGTGCGTCTCGTATTCGTGTCAGACCCTCTTCAGCGTCTATGTATACCTCGGTCCGAAACTTGAGGACCTGGTTCATATCGCTCTTGGTGGTTGGGATGGCCACAGTCTGACCATAGAGGTCATCTCTCTCTATGCTGAACTCGAACTCTCGGTTCTCTATGCTTCTACTCTCCAAGCCCGTGATCACAACTTTGCCGCGCACGGTTTCGGGTGCGTTGTTCCTCAGCTGTATGGTAACGCGAGCAGTCTCCCCCGGAGCCACACAGGTCCACTCTGGTCCATACGAGAGTGCCAGCGCCTCTGTTGGGAGTAGCCCGCTGTACATGTACACCATCTGGCCATCAATCGCAATCCGCCACTCGCATTGCGTCTTTACCTTTACATCTGCTTGTTCTGTTTCATCGTGGGGACGTACGCCCGGCTCTATTTGATAGACTGCGTCAACTGAGAAGTCGGCATCAGGCTGTATGGTGCTCCTCAAGGGTCCCGACGTATCGACTCGAAGACCACCCTGCGGTGCCGGCTCTATTGAAACATTCACGGGCCGCGAGGTGCCATTGCCAATGCGTAGACGAACTGGCACTCTGCCAACCCCAATGAATCCAACGTGTCTCTCGGGTGTGATACGCACCTTGAGAGTCTCGCCGTTAAGGACAAGCCGAAATCCGCATATGCCCCTTGCAAATCTATCCACTGTCACGTCAAGACAGTCCCCGTTCTCCCCCTCGAAGTGATATTCGTATACTGCGATTCCATCTCGGCGAATGTCATCCGGCTCCTGTCTGATCTCCCGTTTCAGTACATCATACCAATAGTACTTCTCAAAGAACTGCTTGAAGAGGGAACAGTTGAGAATTCCTGGAACGTAGGACTCCATCAGCACCCGGGTGTTCGGGACCCAGTTGTAGCCAACACGCTTGTACAGGGGCATGGCCTTCAGATTGCCTGGCCACGTGTGAAGGTCTATGCGCCTCTTGCCGAGGTGCGCCGCCAGTTCGGTGGCCTCGATGAGCATCGCCTTTCCGAATCCCTTGCCCTGATAGTCCGGTCGAACTCCAAGTATTCCGACGTAGGCCGCCTCTTGGTCACCCTCCGCGGGGCAGACATTGCAATGTCCAACAATCTTGTCGCCGTCGTACGCAACGAGTGTCTTGAGTTCCTCGCTCTTCTGCTTCTGCTGTAGGACGCGCTCTGCGGTGTATGGATTGCCGTGCGTGAAGCCTCCGGGCCAACTGTCGGAGTCGTCGAAGGTGTTGAAACAGTCTGCGAGTCTGGCTGCGTCCTCCATGTTCATCTGAAACTCTCGGACCTTTCCCTCAGCATATTTCGACGGCAAGACAAGTCCTCCACAGAATGAACTCGTTCGGGTGCCACCGACGTTTGATAAAACGCTTCCGTTCAACGTGCACAGCTCACATGGGGGGACGGAAAAAGAGGTGCAGGACGCCCATCTGCTGAGCGACCGTTTTCTGGGCGTCCTGCGTTTGGACTGATGGCGCGGACTCAGTTGAGATGGGCATCCACGGATCCGGCGTTCACAGTGGTGGTGACATCGAGCGATAGTGGGGTTGTGCCATAGTTGCTGGTCTGTGCCACACCATTGGATACATTGCCCCAAGTCGTTGCGATGTTCGTGGGTCCGACGGTGGTCGAGGCCGTGAACCTAATGCCGACCTCCGGCGGCGCTGCAAGTGTCACGTTGATGCTGCCCGTTGCCACACTAAGCAGGACCGAGGCATTCCCAACGACAGTAGCATCACTGGTCATCTCCACAGCGACCTCTCCCGTGGCAACATTGACGGTCACATCATGGAAATGGCTATGACTGCCTAGGCTGATGTCCACGCTACCGGTCGCCACATCGAGCGTCATCGAGTATGCCGATGCATTTCCAAGCAAGACTGTGATTTCACCGACCTCATAGTCGAGCCTCACCTGTCCGTCGGCATAGATCACACTGGGGTCATTGTTCTGTGCGAGGGATGCGTTGGGCACCCTGACCGCAATGTCATAGACCAGCGTTGGGTCATTCACAAAGCTGATGTTCACCCGCCCGGTTGAGAGCTTGATCACCAGGTCGACGTTGGACGGTGGCGTTGCCGCGTTCTCCTTGAACGAGAATGTGGTGTATGCCTCATTACCGAACCAGACGCCACCCGGAGAATGCGTCATCGCTAGTATCCCTGTGATGGTGGCGCCGATGATGACCACCGCTATCACGCATGCCACCATCGAGTTGTTTCTTGTGTATTGACTCATCTCACTCACCTCTTGTGCTTAGTCAAGAACTTGATCCATCTCTCTCTCAGTGTCTTGTATCTCGAGTCCTGCTCCAGAACGAACTTGCGGACGATTCGTGAGGCATCCCTCCGGACCGACTCGGGGAGGGCATGGTACGCTTTCTCATCGATAATAGGGACATTGGCACTCACCTCGTTCTCACGTTCGAGCAGGTCCCTCAGAATCTCAATGGCCCGGTCCATCTCATCATCCGGAATCTCGATTCCATAGACCGACAGGGCCCGGACCATCGACCTCAGTCGGTCCTCTGCAAATCTTGCAACACCCTCGTCAGCGTGCATGAGCTCGCTGAGACCAAGTCTGTACTCACGTGCCGTGGCACGATAGTATCGTTGGACAATGCCCGTGACAGTCTGCTCGGTCCTCTCCTGAACCACCAGCCCTGCCTTCTTCAGCTTCTCAATGTGATGGAGAATTGTGCCGGGGTTCTTGCCCAAGGCGTCTGCAAGCTGTTTTACGGTCATTGAGCCGTTGACAAGATACTTGAACAGTATCTTCGCCCGTGTGGGCTCCATCAGCACCTTGATGGTCTTCGGGTCGCTGATAATCGCGAGGTCCTTCATTGGAGGTGCCTCATCTGTGTTCGATGCCATCTTCACACCCCTCCGACTACTCCTATCTCCGGGGTTTCCTCTGTTGCCATCACTGCCTCCTCGCCGCTGAGTATCAGGTACACCCGATTCAGGGTGATTGATGCGGCTGGGACAATGAGGAACACGAAGACCAGCGCGAAGACAAGCGCGTAACCACCCGCTGCGACTGGCTCGAACAACGGCGCAAGCGGTGTTGAGAGTAGAGCTAGGGGCGCTGCGATGACTCCCACGATCACAACGAAGGCGAACCATGTCGAGAAGACACGATCAAAGTACCTTGTTGCCAACCTAAAGGACTCGCGTAGAGCATCCGTCACCGAGTGACCATCGATTATGGCGGGAAACAGCATTGACAGCATCCCGGACATCATCAGCCACCACACAACGGAGAAGACAGACAGGAGCACGAGCGGCCCGTCGGTGACAGTCCCTATTGATGAAGCGGCCAAGATGATTGCGAGCAACGCTGGTGGCCCCACTTCCATGAGAAACGCTGCCACCCCGCCGAGAGCGAGAGGCACGAACTTTGACTTGTACCACACGAACACACCCTCTACGGTAGTGCCGCTGCTCTCAATGACTTCTCTTCCCATCCCAAATATCGCGCCACCAGCCACAAAGAATGGCAGCAGGATTGGAAGTACGACGAGAAGTGTCGTTCCTACTGCGATGGCGCCAGTGCTGGCATTCCACTGAATGGAGATTGTTGTGAGCAGTTGGACAACGCCCGCAATGCCCCCAGCAGCAACTAGGACGACAGCAATCATGCATACTGCGATGACTGCAAGGAGCAGCCCGGTGACTATCAGCACACCGACCATCGCCAGCACAAAGGATACAATGTTCTTAGCTGCGAGCCTGAACCCGACCTTCAGGTCTTCCAGCAGAGTTGCAGGACTTGCGTTCTTTACCGACATACCTTACTCCTCCCGTGGCGGGACCCGGAGGTCCCAACTTGCTCTACACGATCGGTATCTCTGGGACCTGCTGATGTCCTGCTGCAACTTCCTTACCCGTCACAGCGTTGTATACCCGAACGACTGAGATGATCGCCGCAGGGTAGAGTAGGAAGAACCATACAGCCACAGCCAGTACAGTCCACAACCCGACTATGCCCCACACGGCAAGTGTGGCGATGGAGTGGGTGGTTACTACTATCCTGCCAATGGTCATACCGGGCATGATGGAGATCATCCAGGCCACAACGAGCGCTGTCCACAGACCGAAGACCCTATCGAATTGCTCTCTTGCGAGTCGAACGGAGTCCACAATAGCCTCTTGGACCCCCTTGCCGTTCACGATTCCGGGGAACACCATGAGGAGTAGACCGCCGGTGAAGAAGGTCCACACGTAGGAGAATATCGTCAGGGCAGCAGAGGTCACTCCCTCAATTGGCACACCAATGACTAATGCTACCGCGGCCCACACCAGTGCCTGTGGCACGAACACCACGACTGCTATGATGAAGGCGGCTCCTGCCAGTGAGAGAAACCTGTTCTTGAACCACGAGAATGCAGACTCGGCATGTGTGCTCCCGCTCTCAACAGCCTCCTTGCCCATGCCAAAGACTGAGCCCAGGGCTGTCAGTAGCAGCGTGATGATTGGCACCGCTACTGCGAGACCGCCTGCGGTGATCAGACCCGGATCTGTCATGATCCACTCCATTGCGTTGGTTCCCGCAAGCGACCAGAATGGTGGGCTCACAAGACCGGCCAGGACCACTGCTGGGAGAAACGCGAGTGCGACAATGACTACCACTACCAGCATCATTCCCAGTGTTGCAAGGAAGAAACTCGCCACATTGCTCTTGGCGAGCTTCAGTCCGGATCTCAAGTCTTGCACGACAAGTTCGAGTTGGGCTCGCATTATCATTCACAACCATGAAACGTTTGACGTTTGTTGTTTGTCAAACATTAACACGTTCTGTATTTAACCCTTCCGTTGTGCGTGCACCACTCGTCGAGTTCATTTTCCACCAGACATAAGAGAAGAAGAGCGCCCGCCATCATGATTACAATGCGTGTCCCCCGTCATGACCTTCACATTCATACAAACTACTCGGACGGTGCAAGTTCGGTGGAAGATGTCGTACGCCGGGCTGCGGATGTTGGAATGGAGGCCATTGCCATCACTGATCACTTCTGGCCGTCGCTTGGGTCAATGAGGGGCGGACTGTCTGTCATCGAGTCACGAAGGCAGCGAATCGAGTCTCTGCGCATCGAGTTCCCACGACTTGCAATCTTGGATGGTGCAGAGGTTGATGTCAACTCTGATGGCACACTCGCCCCGGTGGCGGGTGGGTTTGAGCAGTTCGATGTTGTGATTGCGTCGTTTCACTTTGGCTGCAACTCCACGCAGTGGGCCTCGATAATCGCTCGTCTGCTGAGGAGATACTCGTTTGACATCCTGGGCCATTGGGATGGCTATCTGACCTCGTATCGCCCGGAGGACGGCGCGGTCGTTGCAAGACTCCTTGCAGAGCACGATGTGGCTGTGGAGTTGAGCGCACGGTATCCTGTGGAACATCAAGACTTTCTCATCGAGGCGCGGGACGCGGGATGCGTGTTCACCTTGGGAAGCGACTCGCACACTATTGACACAGTTGGCCAAGTTGAGGAACAGCGTCAGATGGCGTTGGGACTTGGGCTCCCGTTACTTGAGGTACGCCATTGAACGGTGTTGTTCTATTGCTTCTTGAGGATTACTAGGCCTATCGCCACAAGCACTGCGCTCAGTGCCGACGCATAGACGAGATGGTCGAGATTACTCTGCGATACTCTTGGCAAGATGGTCACGATTACCGTGTCGACGGCTCTGTTCCTTGCACAATCTGTGACCTCGACTGTGATGTTATAGATGCCAGGCTGAAGGCGTCCGAACATGGCCACGATAGTTTCCCCATACCAGTCGCCTGTTTCGTAGATTGTGCCGTTAAGGAGTATCTTGTATTCGTAGGGGTATTTATCGCTGGCAGTCCACGTTATTTGCCATTCGGGCTCGGAGGGCACAGTTTCATCGGGAGGACTGCTCAGAATCGGCGCGAAGAAGTCAGTCAG
>CAZSTY010000041.1:0-8600 GCA_964609885.1 uncultured archaeon | reverse complement strand
TACAGATAATGGCAGAGAAGCAGATCAACGGTCTGCCCGTGGTCAAGAAGGGGACAAAGAAACTGGTTGGGATTGTGACTAGGACGGATCTGCTTCGAAAAGCGGACGAAGATCAGCTCGCAATGTTGATGGTGCGCGACCCATTGACGGTTACACCACAGACACACGTGCGTACAGCAGCCAAACTCATGCATGAGCATGGCTACAGAAGACTGCCTGTTGTGAAGGATGATGAGCTTGTCGGCCTGATATCGGTTCCCGACATCCTAGGAGCGATTATTGAGGGCAACGAGAAGTTCCAAGAGATGCAGATAAAGGACTTCGTCAGACGACAGATAATGTCCGTATGGGAAAAGACACCCCTCCCACTTGCGTATATGATAATGGATATGGCGGGGCAAAATGCCCTTGTCGTCTTGAATCAGGGGGGAGGAGTCAGTGGCCTGATATCGGTAAGCGACTTCATTCGGCTCTCGGAGGAAACCGTTGAGAATAATGTTTCAGCCACGTTCAGTGGGACGGAGAACGCAGTGGACTGGGGCTGGACCTCCAAGGATTTCCTAGTGGTGACGAAGAAGCTCTTGAAACTCCCAGACATTCCCGTTGAGAATATCGTGACAAAGAACATCATTAGCGTTACAGAGGTCACAACGGTCGCGGAGTGTGTGAGAGTCCTCAGAAAGAACGATATTGATCAGGCACCAGTGCTCTCAGCCACAGGAAACCTTGTTGGAATGATTGAAGACCGAGATCTACTTGGACTCGCCATCGAGTATCTCTAGAAAAAGTCTGTCAGCGCGGTCTGTTCGGATACAAACAACGAGTCAAGAGATGACTCGATTAGATGAAGTCGCTCTGTGAGATAATTGCTTAGTCCGTATTCTCTAATCATCTTCTTGGCCACATCAAGATACTTTGAGATATTCTTCTGACGGACTGTCAGCGACAGCTCCGAGCCACAGACACAGTGCCCTGAGAGTGGAATACGACGATATACACGATGGCACTTCAGACACTGTATCTTCTGTGTCGAGTAAGCCCGGAGATTTCCACGGATATCGCGTATGAAATGATGGGACAAGACTCGCTCAGCAACATCTTTTGCATCTACAGCAGCAATAAGCCGTGCAATGTTCAGTTGGGCCTCAAGTTTCTCAGCCATGCTTCCAAGAGTCTTGTATCGGGTATTACGGGGACCCTCATCAAACGACGATGTTTCATGTGTGAACCCAAAGCCCTCATACTGAGCCTGTGTGTTGAGCCGATTCGCAACTATATCCACTAGATGTTCCACTTCTTTCGGATCACAGCCCCTAGATACCATCTCGTAGAACTCAGCTGGATAGCGACTGCATACCTCCATGTTGTGACTCTCATCATCCACCTCTTCGGGATTGAGAATGACGGAGAGCACAAGGGGTGCATCCATGAATCCCCCGCGCCCAGCCGGTAGAAAGAACTTTGAAAAGTTCAATAGGGCATCGAGAACGAGAATTACGGCGTCTTCATCCCCATCACAGTTTCTTCGCTTTGCTGCATGCCAGTACGGATGTGCATAGCAAAGACTTGCTCTTGTGAATCCTATGATACGTCCAATGATTCCCGCAGATGTGTGAGGAGCTAGGCCAATCACCAACCGTCCAATAACATCGTCACGCGTCTTGAAGTTGTAGTATCTCTCAAGACCGTAGATCTTCTCAAGACAATCATCCACGAACATGCCAACGCGGAAGAGATAGTCGGCGCAATTGAGGGGGACGATTATGTCCTGCACTTTCAGCTCCACCACTTGGTCCTCTGAAACCAGTGGCGACCCTGTCCAATCTGTATGGTAGCCAAGTTTGTGCAACCTGCTCACTGAAACCCCAATCTCACGTGGTTTGAAGTGTGTCAGCGGCGCATCGGTTGCGTCGAAACGGGCAGTTCCATCCCTGTAACAGTAGACTTTATGCTTGGCACGCAAAATGCCCTTACCAAGGTACTCGGGAATCTTCAGACTGCTAGTCAGACCCAGTACGCCACGGACACCGTAGGCTTGGGGCTCGCCAATTTCAGACTCCACCCGTTCGAGTAGCGCCTTGATGTCGACCGTGTACGAGCGTGTCGTACGAATCAGGTTGACATCATGACTGAGCGGGCACATCCCCGTTTTCTCGTCAATAGGACGACCGCATCCTTCTTGTGAACACCAACGATACACTTCAGTGTGTACTCCGCAGTCTGGACAGCGTGACTCGAAAGTCACCGTGTTGCACTGTGGGCACATCCTTGTGACCATCTCTACAGAAACACCAGACGATGCTACATCCGTTAGCGAGGATGACACGCCATCAAATGTTTCTAGGCTGGTGGGTCGGTCAAGCCCCTCCGCCACACGTTCCAGAGATCGTTCACTACCAAGATCACGGCCGACAGGGAATAGAACCTGAACTGGAGGCTTCATTCTTCGCTCCTCGGCTTTCTCCGGACGGCCCATCCGAGCACCTATAGAGAAACCAAGCTTATCGCGAAGACGGACAGAGGCAACAGAGTTGAGAATATCTAGGGACGTTTCGCCAGTCGGGGAGGCTTCTGACTCACCAAGCTGGGCAAGTACGGTCCGAGGCGAATCCGCAAGCAAGATGTGATTGTCATTGCTAACCGAGTGTGGAATTCCAGCGCGCTCCAATAGTAGTTTGTATTCTGGATTGAGAGGTAGAATGAGCTGTTCACCAGCGGATGTGGCCCTAATCTCCTTCGACTTCAGCATCCAGTCGCGAAGACGAAGAGTTTCATCCGGCTTCAGGGCCCGCCAGCGATACAGATAGTATGGATGAAGTGGAACATCAAACACCTCTGAGATGGCAAGGGCCTCTTCAGGCGTGGGTCTGTGTGACAAGGGATTGCTGATGAACAGGTTGAGACGTTCCGGCGTGATAGCACACTTGCGAAGACACTGGGCAAGTTTGGCGCCAGAGAGTTTGCTTGTTGCGCGGTCAAGGTCATGGGACCACCACTCTTCGCAGTACCCGGGTGTGACAAGAGGATGATTATTCTCCAAGAACTCCCCCAGAGCGACAAGAATATCGCCCAAGTACAGAATCTTTGTCACATCAGGACGTATTCGTCTTGCATCTTCAACACTCTCCACACATCTTACAGAACCGTTTCGGAGGAGGACTATTGGCCCCTCGATTGTGTCCACTGGTGCCACAATGGAGCCCTTGCCTGGACGCTCCGTTCGAATGTGGGTTCCAGGAGCCAAGAATTCGTCAACAAGGACCATTGTCGCGGGATGGACACCCACACCTGCAAGACCTGTGTTTCTTGACCGCCCGTATCTTAATCTGAATCCACCTGAACGAGAGGGATGCGAAAATACAGGCCGGCCTCCAATCACGTCCGCAAGATAGTCTGACTTTGGAGAGATCACCTTGTCCTCCGACGCTCCCCTCTTCTCCTCGGCTTTCGTCTTTGAAACTTTGTTAGCCAGCTCGTTCAACCACTCCCAACCAGGAATGTTAACGCGATTGACAATCTTCGCCAACTTGGCTGCACGGCCGACAACACCATCGCTCAAGACAAGAACCATGCCTCCGCGCACACGGTTTGTTTCAATACGAGGTAAATCTCTGGTCCCTGACACCTCGAACTCTTCAGTTGGCTCACCTGTGAGCATTATAGGAAGTTTCGAAGCAGCAAAACGAATGAGATCCGGATGCACCGGATACTGCAGATGGACAGCACGTGAATATAGCTCAACCTCTTCGAGGGCACGTTCTATCTCTTCCTCTGTTGACTTGAGAGGGGGAAGACCGAGCACTTGGCGTACATAATCGGCGACTAGGACGGTTACTGCGGCCTCGGTCCCACCAGCCGCCCGGATTGGCCCGGCCAAGTACAATGCAAGATATTTCTCCTCACCGGATCCACGAATACGTACCTTTGCAATTCCCTCAAGTGGGGCAGCCGTAATGCTCTCTGTGAGAATGGACAGAGCCACCCGAACGGCCTTATCAGCGGCCTTCTCGGGATCCGAGATTCCACCAAGTTCGCCTTGCGCGATCTCTTTTGCTATCTGAAAGGCAACTTCTTCACGCGACTTGCTCTCTTGAAGCTCTCTGATTCTCTTGGCAACACCAGCAGGGCCATCAAGTGTGGCCTCGACACGAGCAGCCACATCGTGAGCGTGCGGGATTTCAACCTTTGTGACTGGGTCAAACCCTTTCGCGCGTGCAGTTTCTGCAATAGCGTAGATTTCTTTGACTCTCTCACTCAGCTGCTCGAAGTACTCCCCATAGGTTGGGCTGTGGACCGGAAGACTGGGCTCTGTTTCGTTCACGCTGATTCGAATCTAGCTCTTGAGGGTCTGTTTTTTAGTGTTAGCTCTGACTCGCTGATGCCGAGCAGAGATGCTTTAAAGCAACCCAACGAGAGTAACCTGTGTACCACTGACACACGGAAAAGGACGGAAGAGCGTTGCTCACACTTGAACAGACTATAGAGGTCATACTCAAGCACCGTGGGGACTTGGACAGAAAGGCAGTAATGGAGATGATACAGCAAAAGCGTGAACAGATGGGCCCTGATCTTGTCAACGAAGAATCAGCCGCCATGATTGTTGCACGCGACTTGGGAATCGATCTTCAGCAATTGTCCCCCCGGGCCCGCATGAAGATTGCGGACATCAATGAAGGCACTAGAAGTGTCACCCTCACTGCCAAGGTCGTTGGCATTGATACTGTTAGAGAGTTTGCCAGAGCTGGAGGCGGAACTGGCAGAGTGGCAAGCATCACAGTGGCAGATGATACGGGCAAGATTAGGGTCGTTCTCTGGGATGACATGACTGAGGCCGTTTCTAGTGGTGCCGTCAGCGTCGGCTGCTGGGTTCAAGTCAGAGGCGCCTATGTCAGGAAGGGTCTGCGGGGCGCACTTGAGCTCAACCTCGGGCGAATGGGCGGTCTGAGGGTGCTGGAAGACTATGAGGTGAAGGATCTTGACATCGATGTTGTTTCGACGGGTGTGACGAAATTGGGAGAACTGGAGGAGGGAATGTACGACATAACAGTCATGTTCAGTGTGCAGAGGGTCTTCGGTCTCTCAACGTTCACGAGGAGGACCGATGGTTCCGAGGGAAAGGTACTGAGTGTGATTGGAGCAGACGACACTGCTAGTAGGCGCATAGTGTTCTGGGATGAACACGCCGAACTCATGCAAGACGCCCACGAGGGAGAAGTTGTACGCCTGTCTGGTGCGTACACAAAGAAGGGACGCTACGGTGATGTGGAGGTCCATGCTGGCCGCACTGCTGTCATTGAGAGAAACCTTGACGAGGCCATTGAGGTCGTGGAAACTGCGGCGGCCACATTCCAGGAGATGGGAATGCAGCCAATATCTAATCTGTCACTTGAGATGCGTGATGTCGACATAGAGGGCAAGGTTGTCAAGATATTCCCAGTGAACACATTCCAGAGGGCGACTGGTGAGGGGCGGGTTCAGAACATACTCATCACTGATGGGACTGGAACTGTGAGGGTGACCTTTTGGAATGAGGATGTGGATAAGATAAAGTCCTTGCAGGAAGGGGACATCATTCGGATTCGTCACGGGTATGTGAAGGAGGGGTTCAGAGGCGGAGTTGAGTTTCATGTGGGCAGAAGGGCCGAGATTGAAATTAACCCCGAGGGGTCAGGTCTGGAAAGTCTTGACACAAGTCAAATTGCATTGACTCCTGCTGGAACGGGAAGGGTCCGTATTGGTGACATCGAGGTGGAGATGGAGGGCAAGAATGTCGAGGTGGGGGGTCTGATAATGGGGGTGTCCCGGCGGAGCCCCATTTATGCCGCCTGTCCGAACTGCAGAAAGAAGCT
Organism: uncultured archaeon; assembly: GCA_964609885.1. GTDB lineage: Archaea > Asgardarchaeota > Thorarchaeia > Thorarchaeales > Thorarchaeaceae > B65-G9. Next base: position 2,751 of record CAZSTY010000041.1, on the reverse strand, counting down.
GGAGGAGGGGGCTGATGGTTTTCGCTGCCCTGTGTGCGGGAGTATTGCAGCACCGGAGTACCGCATGTTGTACAAAGTGACATTAGACGATGGGTCGGGGACCATTCCGGTCACATTGTTTGGGTCATCTGGCGAACAATTGATTGGCATCACAGCTCAAGAGGCATATGAGATGATTGAGCGATCTGGGAATCCAACGGAACCCTTTGATAGAAACGCCCACAGAATACTCGGAACCAGAATCGTGGTGCAAGGGAGGGTCACAAAGTTCAGGGACACACTTGAGATTGCAGCTTCCTCTCTAGTGTTTCCTGACCTGTCCGATGAGATTCAGCGGGAGCGGCGACACATTGAGAGTCTGATGCAATAGAACGCTGAAGGCAGATGACTCTGGGACCGTTCATGAACTTGCCTCAATCAGGGCCCGGAGAGCCTCCAAGAACGTGTCCACATCATGTTCATTGTTATAGAGATAGAAGCTCGCGCGTGCGGTGCCCTTGCTGGGAGGAATTCCACTCTGATAGTGAAACGGGTTTGCACAGTGTGCTCCTGAACGTACCATCACCGCATATTCATCATTCAGGAAGGTAGCCACATCGTGAGCGGAGCCAACAGTGTCCACAGTGAACGCCACGAGGCCAGTCTTGAGTCGTATGTCATCCGTTCCCAGAATGCGCACATGGTCCATGTCCTTGAGCGCGTCTAGTGCCCTCGACAAGAGCGAGCGTTCTCGCTTCTCAATCTCTTTCATCCCAATTGAAGACAGATAATCAGCTGCGGCGCCTGCGCCTATCGCACCGGCATAGTTCTGAAGACCAGCCTCAAACTTCTCGGGAGGGGGCAAGTACTCCGGAATTATGCGTCCATCCTCAAAACGAACGTCAGCGACTGTATCGCCGCCGGTGAGAAACATGTCCATGGACTCTAGGTGTTCAAGCTTACCATAGAGTAGGCCCATTCCGGAGGGCCCACACATCTTATGCACCGACAGTGCGGAGAAATCCACATCGAATGCCTGAACATCCAAGGGGTGATGCGGAGCGTATTGAGCATCATCGGACAGCACCAACGCACCCCGATCGTGTGCAATCTCTACAATCTCTCGTAGCGGACCAACTGTCCCTGTCACATTGGAAGAGTGCACAACGGACACGAGGCTAGTCGTAGAATCAATTGCCGCTTTCCAGTCCTCAATATCGAAAGTGCCGTCGGGTCTAGCCTCTACAACCTCAATTCGAAGTCCGTCACGATGTGCTCTCTCCACGAACGGAAGCGAGCCACTGTGATGCTCGAGAGAGGTGGTGACTATCTTGGAATCCTTTGGAATTCTTAGCGACCGGGCAACAATGTTGATAGCCTCCGTTGCGTTGCGGGTCCAGATGCATTCCTCAGGGCGCGACGCATTTATGAACCGGGCCATCTTTTCGCGCGCAAGGGCATAGGCCTCTGACACCTCCTTTCCGAATGTGTGTATACTCCGGCCCCCACAGGCTGGATACTGCTCGTAGTATACATTCATGGCATCAATCACTTGACGAGGCTTGAGGGCCATGCATGCACTATCGAGATATACCACGGGTTTCCCATTGATTCTCCGCCCGAGGGCAGGAAAGTCATCACGGACTCGTTTCCAATCGGTCAACTCTCTAGTCCCTCACAATCGACCAGCGGTAGCCGCCCTTCCCAAACTTCTTTGTAATCAGACCACGTTCCACCAGCTCATTAGCAGCAGCGATGAAGGCATCACCGCCCGCACAGTCTGTGCATATATCTGCAAACTGTTCCTGCTTCGCTAGTTCTAGTATCTCCGAAGTGGTCAAAGAGTCTGCAGTCTTGAGAATTTTCAAGACACATTCTGCATTCCTTGACAGGTCGGACATTGTCGCGGCTGCGCCTGATGGCCGCACCATAAGAAATCTTCTGTATCATCATTGTGACACAGCCCCGACCTACGCCGCTCGGCGGCGCCAAGTCGAAGATGCGTTCGTTAGGCAGACCAATTGTGTGCTTACTCAACACAACGCTTAAATTAAGGTCGTCCGGCGTACAGAGTGCTCCTTCTTGTTGAGCCAACCCTGTCTGTGCAAAATGAGTAAGGTGAAGAAGTTGGGAAGAAGACGTAGACAGAAAGTCAGTAGGAGACCACAACGAAAGATACCGGATGTATATCCATGTCCCGAGTGCGGTAACACCGCAATCAAGATTGAATTGTATAGGGACAACGGGATTGCCGTGGTGAAATGTGGTTCATGCGGCCTTGAGATGGTGATCGATGAGGTCAATCCACTCACCGAGCCCGTTGACGTATATGGAAGTTTCATCGATAGATTCTACGAGGAGCGCAGGGTCACCGCGTAGGGGCCTCGCGTCAGCAACCATTATAAGAGATTGGCGTCGGAGAGGGAGCGATTCTCATGCAGACCGAAATGATCGTTCAGATTCTGACCATCATCCTTGATACCCTGGGTATTGTGGCGCTGCTTCTCATACTCGGCTACACGGTCTACGGCGAGGATGTCACAGAGGAGTGACGTTTGGGAGCGGGCGGCCTTTGAGTAGCGACTGGAGGCTGCTCATACGTACTGCATTTGAGAGAACTGCAGGACATATGGCGAATCTGGACAGGATACGAGAAGCTGTAGAGCATATTACTGAGAGTGCCTTGAGTCTTGATGAGGCCATAGGGTTGCTCCGCCGAGAGCCTGTGGGCGAGGACATCACACTAATGACTGATATACGCATCTTGATAAA
>CAZSTY010000040.1:0-8699 GCA_964609885.1 uncultured archaeon | reverse complement strand
ACACCCTTTCTTTTTCTAAGTTTCAGTTGTCAGTCAGAGGATACTATAGCCAAGACGCTAGCAGACTCGGCCTCGGGACTTGCTTCGGCCGTCTATTCGCAGACCTCTGGATTGACAAGATTCGGCGGTCTCTGTCCTTGAAGCCCTGCTACGAGATTTCGAGCGCAGATTTCTGCCATTCGTGACCGGGTCTCAATGCTTGCACTGCCGATATGAGGTGTGAGAACGACATTGTCAAGGTCAAGCAGAGGACTGTCAGCAGCAAGTGGTTCTTTCTCGAACACATCAAGACCCGCAGCGCGAATCCGACCGTTTGCCAAGGCCTCTGCTAGCGCCTCCTCGTCAATCACGGGTCCTCTTGCTGTGTTGATGAGTATCGCAGTGGGTTTCATGACAGCGAGTTTGTCCCGGTCGATGAGGTGTCGCGTTTCTTTGGTGAGAGGTACGTGGATGCTCACAAAGTCCGAGCTACGGAGCAGAATGTCAAGGTCGACTCTCTTAGCGCCCAGCTCGCGTTCGGCCTTCGTCGTTATGTCCGTCATCGAGCGCGACGTGTATAGAATCGTCATCCCGAACCCAGTTGCTCTCTTGGCCATTGCATAGCCTATTCTGCCCATGCCGACTATGCCGAGAGTGGCACCGTACACATCGACTCCGAGGAGCATCTCTGGCCCCCAAGCCACTCGCCACTCGCCCCGCCTTACATAGCGATCGGCCTCTACGATTCTTCGTGATGCAGCCATGAGCAGACCCCAGGCCAGATCCGCGGTTGTTTCGGTCAACACTCCTGGAGTATTCGTGACCATTATCCCTCGTTTCGTGGCGTGTTCGACGTCAATATTGTCGTATCCAACAGCATATTGGGCCACAATCTTGAGGCGTGGGAGGGCATCTAACACCTCTGCATCGATGGGGTCGGAGAGAAGTGTCACAAGGCCTGTGCACTCTCTTGCGTTCTCGATGATCTCTTTTCGTGAGGGCGGTTCCTCATTTGGCCATACGCTTGTCCTAAACGCCCTAGTGATCTCATTTAGTCCACGGTCCGGAATCTTGCGAGTCACAAAGACACTGTCCACGTTTCCAGTCCCTCCGACATGGCGTACAATGTATGAGGTAGCTATGTCCCTCCGATAAATCTCCCGAATCTGACGTTCCGCAGAGATGAGACGATTTGCATTAATGAGAAGATGTGCGTTGACAATATCCCTTAAATAATCAGACAGGGAAATCCAAGTGGGACTAGGTCCTCAACGGGAACCGGGTGTTGGCCAATGTCATTGGAACTGCCGAGGAGTGCCATAATCGTCTTGCACAAGTTGCAGGTTGAGGGCCCGTTGACGCCTAAGGACATCTCACAGAAGGTGGACTTGGCCCCAAGAACGGTGTCATTCGCCCTGCGGAAACTCATGCGCCACAAACTCTGCCGCAAGATTCCGAACCTCGCTGACATGCGGCAACCGCTCTACTATGTCGATCCGGACAGGGCAAGAGAACTGCGTATGAAGTACGAGCATGTGTTCCGTCAGGTCCTGATGTAGGTCGGTCCTGCCACCTGCAGAATGCCGAGCCTCAGACGAGGCTTCAATGCGCAACCTTTTTCTCGTGCGTGACCTGCGGTCCCAGACAAGGAGGTCTGACTCTTGGCTCATGAGGCCCTTGTTTCTGTCCTTATTCTACTCGGCATCATCCTGATTCTCGGATACTACCTTGGTCCTCGGAATGAAGTGCGTGAGGTCAAGAGGCTAGAGGGCAAGATAATGCTGATCCCAACCGGGGTGCTTCTTTTCATATTGGCTGGGATCTTGTATTCCGGGATCATTCACTGAGTGTCGAACTGGTCGCAGTTTCCGTGTGTGTGGCGGTCAACACTTCAATCTCCACAAGTCGACAGAATACCGCTGCAGACACCAGGTCTGCGGTGCTCCCGGGGTTCAACTCGTTTCCTCTGGAGCGGAGAACAGTGTCCAGTTCCCTAATGCGGACTTCCCGGTTCTCGGTTGACGCAATTACATCCTTGGCTGCCTGCATGACGTACTGTGCGGCCTCAATGCCCGCACGCTTTGCTATGTGTCCGTCCGGCTCCTCCGCAAGCTGGCCAATGAAGAGATCCACGATTGCCTCCTCAGCATCCTCCAGCCCGTGTAAGGACTCTCTCAGTGCCGGCCACAGGGTTTCAATGACAGTCTCGAAACCATCTGCCCACTCCCGACTAACACGGTCGATCTGTGCCGATGCCGTGAATAGTGCATGAAGCGTCATGCGGTCGTTCTTCACGTTCTCGAGTACATGCGGGTTCTCAATGTCGTACCTTGCATGAAACTCCGTCCATGCGCTGGTTGCCTTGTGTCTGTCCCCTCGCGGCATGACTATTCGCAGGGCTCGATAAACATTCAGAGTGTCGTCCACCGTCGTCGCATTGATGACTCTTCGGATCCACGCTCGGAGCTCCCGTGGATGTATCCCACCCGACTCGTAAGCACACGCCCCCATTGCAGTCGCCAGGGGCGCGTGAAGTAGTATCGTCCCAAGTATCGTGTTTGACCTGTTGAGGCGGGTGAAGACGTCGCGGACTGTTGTGAGGATTGCCTCACCAATCCCAATCTCAGACAGGCTCAGCTCTCCAGCGGCGGCGAGGGTGCCCCGAGAAGCAGCTAGATGGATTCCCCTCCCCATGGCTGCCGCGCTTGCCAAGAAGTGACGGAAGGATGAATCGGAGAAACCCGCGTCGCGGTTCACGTTGCCAGGCTTCGGCGAGCTGACTTCAAGTAGGACGGCGAGCTGGCTCATCTGCGAGATAGTCCAAGGTATGCTCATGGCTAATGCAATCCGGCCCGGAGCGTTTAAGGCGTTTGTCCCGTGATAAGTCATCCACAATACGTTCGTGATCATCGACAGAAAGTGTAAAATGACGGTTCGGGGCTGAGTGCCTGAGGTAAGATGAGTTTATCAGCGCGACTGACGTTCTCGCAAGTGGGCCTCTTCGTGTCGATAATAGTATACCTCGCAGTTCGTGGATTCTTTGTAATCCTGAACATGGGCTTTCTGTGGACTCATGCTGGGGGGTTCCTGAGCATAGCTTTTCCACTGGTCCCAGTGATCGTTCTCGGCTTCACGGCCTGTGTAATCTCGTACGGATACTCGTACCTCGGCCTCTGGCTCACGGACCACGACCAGCCGATTATCGGGCTCATCTTGATCTTCGTCGGTGTCATCCTCATGCCGGGGGCACTCGCAGTGTATTCTTGGGTCTATTTTCCACTCGTCACGTGAGGTCAACCAGTTTGGGGAGAATGATTGATGCCCGCCCCTCGAGCACAATGTCTGCGACGCCGTCCCTGTTCTCACCGTGAAGATTGATTATGATGACCTTGGCCCCCGAGTCCTTGGCCAACTGTGGAAGATAGGCTGCAGGGTAAATGGTCAGACTCGTTCCGACTACGAGCATCAAGTCTGTCTGCCTGCACAGTTTGATCGCTTCAGACATGGCCTTCTCGGGTAGAGGCTCCCCGAACAGGATTGACTCAGACTTGAGCACACCGTTACACTCATCGCACCGCGGTGGAATCTCCCCGTTAGCAACACGTCTGTGTACGTCCTCTCCAACATAGACCTTGCCGCAGCTCATGCAGTACGCCCTGAGATAGTTACCGTGAAGTTCAATCACGCGCTTGCTGCCTGCAGCTTGGTGCAGGTTGTCGATGTTCTGCGTGATGATTCCGATTAGTTTTCCTCTCTTCTCCAACTCGGCAAGGGCGTAATGTGCTGCGTTCGGTTTCGCATCGAGTATCACCCTGGCGAGTTCCCTCCCCATAGTCCAGAACTTGCTTGGGTCGTTGAGAAAACTCTCATAGGTGGCATACTCAAGCGGGTCGTAGCGTTTCCATAGTCCACCCTCTGACCGGAAATCCGGAATACCCGAGTCGACACTGATTCCTGCACCCGTAAGTGCACATATCCTCTGGGCGTTCTGGACGAGTTCTCTGGCTCGACGGAGGTCCTCGTCAGCGGTCATACTTCAGATAGGCGCCCAGCGCAACTTGTTGTTTTCGGTGCGTGAGTCTCATGGTCATTGTCGAAAGCTTTTTCTTCATAGAATAGGGTCAACGGGCCGAGTCACCGAGGGAGGCTGAGGCGGTACTCTCCACGCCCCGAGCCCCGTCGTTCAGATTGGTTAGCTTCTGTGCTTATCTCCTAAGATCAGAATTGACCATAGGCAGAGCGTGCCGAGAATGGGCGGAGAAGAAGCGGAACACGAGATCGAGCTGGCCTCGGTAGACGAGGACGAAGAGGCGTTCGAGTTGGTGCCTGAAGACGAGCTAGAAGTTCAGAAGATGAGGGCCGAGGAACTACTTGGCCAGCTCCAGAGAGTCCAGGCCGACTTCGAAAACTACCGCAAGAGGATGGATGCCCGATTTCAAGAGGCGGCGAAGTATGCCAGCGAGTCCATCCTCTTGAAGGTCCTTGAGATATATGACAACCTCGAGCGGGCGTTGGAGGTCGACTTTGAAAAGGACCCCAAGGGCGCCAGAGAGGGTATTGCTGCCATCAAGATGCAGATGGAGACCCTTCTAAGGAACGAGGGCGTGCGTCCGATGGATCCCCTCGGGAAGCCCTTTGATCCATACTACCAGCACTCTGTCCATAAGATCAACGACCCTGAGAAGCCAGACGGGGTTGTTGTCGAGGTGTACCAACAGGGATACATGCTCCGCGAGAAGGTCCTAAGACCCGCCTTGGTTGTGGTCAACCGGCATGAGGCCCCTACAGAGGAAGACGAACAGGAGAGCAACGAAAAAGGCTCAGAGGAGGATGGTGAGTAAGAATGTCACGAATCGTTGGAATTGACCTTGGAACGACCAACAGCGGCATTGCGTATATGGAGGGCGGCAAGCCTACCATGATTCCTAATGCTGAAGGTAAGCGCCTAACACCCTCGGTTGTCGGCATCACGCCGCAGGGCGAGATAGTGGTTGGAGAGCTTGCGAAGAGACAGGCTGTATCCATGCCTGACCGGACTGTGAGGTCAATCAAGCGTAAGATGGGCCAGAACTATCGGGTGAAGATTGGTGACAAGGAGTACACCCCCCAAGAGATCTCCGCGATGATACTGCGAAAGTTGAAGGAGGACGCTGAGGCCTATCTTGGTGAGAAGATTGAGAAGGCCGTTATCACGGTCCCCGCATACTTCAATGACAGTCAGAGGCAGGCGACAAAGGACGCTGGGCGCATAGCTGGTCTTGATGTTGTGAGGATAATCAATGAGCCGACAGCTTCAGCCCTTGCTTATGGTCTTGACAAGGGGCAGGAACTGAAGGTGCTTGTCTACGACCTCGGTGGCGGCACTTTCGACGTTTCAATTCTCGACATCGGCGAGGATGTGTACGAAGTTCTTGCTACCAGCGGCAACACGAAACTAGGCGGCGATGACTGGGACCAGCGAATCATTGATTGGGTCGTCGAGGAGTTCAAGAAAGACACTGGAATCGACATAACGAAAGACCTCGCCGCCATGCAGCGGATTCGCGATGCTGCAGAGCAGGCCAAGATCGAGCTCTCGACAGTTCAGAAGACGATCATCAACCTGCCATATATCACCGCTGACGAGAGCGGTCCCAAGCACATCAGCCTTGAGCTCACGCGTGCCAAGTTCGAGCAGATGACCGATGATTTGGTCCAGGCCACCATGGGCCCGATTCGAAGGGCACTGGCCGATGCCAATCTGGAGGCTGAGGACATCGACAAGATTCTGCTCGTTGGCGGCGCAACTAGGATGCCCATGATACAGAGACTCATTCGGGACATATTCGGAAAGGAGGGCGAGAAGTCAATCAACCCTGACGAGTGTGTCGCTCTCGGCGCTGCAGTGCAAGCCGGTGTGCTGGCAGGTGAGGTAAAAGACATTCTTCTTCTTGACGTCACTCCCCTCACTCTGAGCATCGAGACGTTGGGTGGCGTTGCTACTCCCATCATCCCTCGGAACACCACAATCCCCACTCGAAAGAGTCAGATATTCACGACTGCGGCCGACAATCAGACCGTGGTGGAGATCCATGTTGTGCAGGGCGAGAGGCCTCTGGCAAAGGACAACATGACCCTTGGCCGATTCCAGCTTGTGGGGATACCGCCAGCTCCCCGCGGTGTGCCACAGATTGAGGTCACCTTTGACATAGATGCCAACGGCATTGTGAAGGTTTCCGCGAAGGACAAGGCGACCGGCAACGAGCAGTCCATCGTCATCAAGGCCTCCACCAACCTGTCCGAGGACGAGATTCAGCGTATGATTCAGGAGGCTGAGAAGTATGCCGAAGAGGACGCAAAGCGCAAGGCCCAGATTGAGGCCAAGAACAACGCTGACAACATGATCTACCAAGGTGAGAAGCTGATAAAGGATCTCGGAGACAAGGTTCCTGAGGACCTGGAAAAGGAGTTTGAGGCCAAGGCCAAGGAACTCCGGGATGCCATGGAGAAAGACGACTACGAGAAGATAAAGTCTGGCACTGACGAACTGCAGCAGGTGATCTTCAAGATCTCAGAGAAGGTGTATGGTGCTGCTGGGCCTGGAGCTGCGGCAGGATTCGACCCCAGCAAGATGGCCGGCGCGGGAGCCGGTACCGGCACGGGCACAGCTCAGGCTGGGGCGTCTGCAGGTGCCTCATCCTCAAGCGGCTCTGACGAGGATGAGAATGTCGTTGACGTAGACTTCGAGGACCTTGACTAGAGGCGGGTGAGACTCCTTGGCTGAAGACGACTACTACGAGATTCTAGGTGTTAGTCGAAATGCCACTCAGGAAGAGATTAAGAGAGCGTACCGTCGTCTTGCCAAGGAGTACCATCCCGACCGCAACCCCGGCGACAAAGAGGCCGAGGAGAAGCTCAAGAAAATCAACGAGGCGTACTCAGTCCTCAGTGACCCCGAGAAGCGGGCCAACTATGACCGCTACGGCACTGCCGACTTCCAAGGTATCGACATGAATGGGTTTAGCGACCTCTTTAGCGAGATCTTCAGAGGTTTCGGTTTCGGGGACTTCGGCATGGGCCGCCGCGGTCCGATGCGCGGCCGCAATCTCCGGCTCAACATCCGATTGACCTTCGAGGAGGCCTTCTTTGGAACCGAAAAGACTGTTGCCTTCAAGCGAAAGGTCCCATGCAAGACATGCCATGGCTCCGGCGCGGCGCCCGGCACGTCACCACGCCGTTGTCCCACTTGCGGCGGTCGTGGGCAGGTCGTTCGCACTATGGGCGGCTTTGTGACGGTTTCGCAGACATGCCCGACGTGCCAAGGAATAGGAGAGATCGTCGAGACACCATGCCCGAAGTGTCGAGGGACCGGTCTACAGGATGAGCGTGTGGAGATTAAGATTCCGATTCCGCCTGGTGTAGAGGATGGGATGGCTCAACGCGTGCAGGGGGGTGGCGACGCGGGTCCCCGTGGTGGCCCTCCCGGCGACCTGATTGTCATGTTTCATGTCGAGCCGCATGAGAAGTTTGTGCGCCGTGGCCTCCATGTCTATCTTGAGATCGACATTCCGTTCAATGTGGCTGTTCTCGGAGGAGAGGTGGAAGTCCCCACCATGTGGGGTATGAGCGAGATAAAGATACCACGGGGGACGCGTGACGGGACGTTGTTCCGAATGAGAGGCAAGGGTGTCCACACGAGGGACGGGCGAAGTGGGGACCAACTGGTGCGAGTCCACATTCATGTGCCTCAGAAGCTCACGCGGAAGCAGCGCGAGTACCTTGAGAAGTTCTCCGAGATATTCGGCTAGAACTCAAGAGGCTTGCAGAGGCAGAGTTTCATCTTGAGGGACGGAAATGCACTCGTATTCACCGGACGCACGACCCATGCCGTATCCGCACCCCTTCCCGTGCCACCTATGCACACAACATCTCTGTCAACCGGTACTAATCCGGCGTCTGCAGCCATCATGGCGATCTCGGCGCAGACCTTTGTTCCCTGTCCAAACGTGCGAAAGGCCACTGCCATGAGCTCGGTGGGCGTCCACGTACCGAGTTCTTTCCTGAAGCTCCGGGCGATGCCCGCGAAAGCGTGTGTGGTTGTAAGTATCTTGGCTCCGTGTTCTTCCATGGCCCTTCGATGTCCCTCGTCCAGCTCGTTGAAGTTGGGCGCTACGAATCCGGTCTGATGAGTCACGACAACAACTCTTCTGTCGGAAAACTCTCTCGCCGCCAGTGCCCCTGTGTGCCCCTCTGTGGTGGCGACCACCACATGTTCAATCTCCGGGTGTTCATCGAGGTACCTTCTTACGATTTCCAGTACTCTACCAGTGTGTTCTGGTGACGCCTCCTCGAAGTACTCGGTTTCAACCTTCAAGGCTACTCTCTCCTGCTCTTCAGTCACTGGGCCTCTTCACCTGCCACGATCGTAGAATGCTCTCTAGCAAGGCAAACACGAGGAAGACAACCAATGCAGTCCAAAAATCAATCGATGGTGTCGCCAGATTGGAGATGAACCATGCTGCAGCTATCGAGACCGGAACGGACACGACCAGTCGTAATGCGATTCTTCTGAGTCGTTCCGAGCGATTGCTCTCATCCTCTACGAGCTTGGCATGGCCGAATTCTTCAGCAATCTCCTCTGGCTCTCCAATCTCCTCCAGCACCTCACTCAGTACGGTGAGCTGGTTTGCTGTCTCGTTCTCTCTCAGTCTGTCAAGCAGCGCCTCTGTTATGTGGCTCCG